>JASHUH010000509.1 GCA_030040115.1 Acidobacteriaceae bacterium
CCCGGGTGCGCACCAGGTTGGGGATGAGCATGAACCCCGATTCGTCGGCAAAGACTATGCGGGCGTCCAGCCGCACGGCGTTTTTTTAGGCGCGGCCAGTCCTTCTGCTTCCGGCGCGCGATGGCTTCTTCCTCCCGCTCCAGAGCGCGCCGTTCCGGTTTCTGCACACTCCATCCCCGGCGGTGCAGCAGACGGCCGATAGGATCGCGGTGGGGCTCGATGGAGAACTCGCGGCGGATGAGTTCGGCAATGCGGGCCGTAGTCCATAGATCGGTCCGCCAGCCATGCGCCGTGGCTCCTTGCAAGAGCAAACCCACCAGTCGCTTGCGCTGCGCGGCATCCAGTTTCCAAGCACGGCCCGGAGAAAAACGCACTTTGCGGGCCTGCGCCCCATCCCGGCGGCGGGCATCCCGCCGGCGCATCACCGAAACCGCGGCGCAGCCGACACGGCACCCTGCTTCGCGCCGCGAGTAACCGCGAGCCAATAAAGCCCACGCACGCTTGCGCCGGTCTTCCGGAAGATCGGCGCTCCCTTTGGCTCTGGGCATAGGCATTCAGGCGGAAACCAGAGCACCTATATTGTTCCATTATTTATGCAGAAGTCAATAGGGCCCGTCGATCAGGTTGCGCATCGCTGCACCGACGTTGTCTACTGGGCAGCGACGATGTCGAACCAGTTTACAGTCAGAGAGATCCATTCGACCCGCTCGGTCGCCTTCGTTATGTACGCCCGCCGTTCGGGAGCCGAGAGCGTGCGCAGCGCTCCGAGTCATCATCTTCTTCATGGCCCAATCCAGAATTCGAGTTCGGTGAAAGCCTGGTATTTTCTTCCGCAACCATCCGGACGTACAGCCATTCAGATGGGATCCGCATCTAGCATTTTGCCTTTTCTGGCATCCGGGTGTGGAATTTTATAGGCAGTTGGCTGCCGCCTTGAGGAACGCAGAGAGGAAAGGACACAATCTACTCTTTCGGACATCTGACAACATGGGTGCCTCCGCCTCGACTCTTGCATCACGGAATATTGGAAATGAACGCGTCAACATTCTCCTGGTCGATGATCAGCCAAGCCGGCTTCTGAGTTATAAAGAGATTCTTTCGGAACTGGGCGAAGACCTCATCAAAACGTCGTCGGTCGATCAGGCGTTGAGCGCTCTATTGAGGAATGAGATCGCAGTCATTTTGACGGATGTCAGCATGCCTGACCTCGACGGTTTTGAACTCGCGAGGATCGTCCACGAGCATCCGCGACTTCAGAAAATTCCTATCATCTTCGTTACCGGCGTACATTTGTCGGACTCCTGACAAGCTCAGGGGCCCACAGGGCGGCGGTACGCGGCGGAGGACGATGCAGCCGAGGTGGGCGTGGAGGGTGGTGACGCCGGGAGGAATGGTGACGTGGAACTCGTAGAGATCGACATCGTCGCGACGCCAGGGGAGGGTTTGGCCGTTGGCGGTGAAGACTACGCCGGTGATGGCGTCGACGGGACCGGTGGGGCGATGGTTGCCGGGAATCCACTTAGGGGTGGTGAGGGCGAGCGGACCGGGGGTGACGGGGAGATCGATTTCGGCGTGGTAGAGGCGGCGGGAGCGTCGGTGAGGTCGGCGAGGATTTCAATGGGCGGCTTTGCGGGCGTCGTGGGCGCGCTTTCCGCGGACGCCTCTTCCTCCCGCGCGGCGGATGTTGATTGCGCAAAGACCGGCGCGAAGGCCACGGCGCAGAAAAGAGAGAGCAGGGCGAGTGGGACCGCCGGGGAGCGAGACGCGTTGAGCATGCGGGAAAGGAATCTCTTGAGCATCCAGGGTAACGCAGCCTGCGGGGAGGAGCGACGTGACCAAGTAAGGGGCGGTAGGGTTTACCGGCTTCTTCCGTGGGCCGGTGGGTGGGCTCAATTTGATTTGGAGTTCCCTGAGGAACTAAAGGCCTCCCGCGTATGGAAGGCTGTCTCGTGTCGGCCCAAGCCTCTGCCCTTTTTACCTGTCAAGGCTCTGCCTCTTTTACCTAGCGGTTACCACGGTGTTGGACTGGATGACAGTTCATGTCGATCCGCGATAACCTTATAGGGTGTGCGCGCCTGCGCACCGAGGAGCTTTTTGAACGAGTATGCCTATTCAAACCACCTCTAAAATCTGGCACAACGGAAACCTGGTTCCCTGGGAGCAAGCCACGGTTCACGTGATGAGCCACGTGATCCATTACGGGTCGAGCGTTTTCGAAGGCCTTCGCTGCTACGGGCAGCCGCACGGTTCGGCGGTGTTCCGCCTGCCGGAACACATGCAGCGGCTGCTGGACTCGGCCAAGATTTATCGCATGGAAATTCCCTTCACGCTGGAGGAGCTGTGCGCGGGAGTGGTGGACACGGTGGAGGCCAACGGGGTGACGCCGTGCTATATCCGGCCCGTGGTGCTGCGCGGATATGGGGAGATTGGAGTGAACCCAAAGGGTTCGCCCATCGAGGTGTATATCGCGAATTTTCCCTGGGGGAAATATATTCCCGGGCACGGCGGCGCGGATGTATGCATTTCGAGCTGGCATCGGCTGGCGCCGAACACCATGCCGGCGCTGGCCAAGGCGGGCGCGAATTATATGAACTCGCAGCTCATCCATATGGAGGCCGAGGTCAACGGGTACGCC
>JASHUH010000510.1 GCA_030040115.1 Acidobacteriaceae bacterium
CGCTCGCTGCGCATTATGAAACCGCCGTCTCGACACCCAGATTGAGCGCCGAGGCCATGATCGTGTTCAACATGGTGAACACCTGCGAGGCCGCCTGGTAGCTCGACTCCAAGGTGGACATCGCCGCCGCTTCATCGTTCAAATTCACGCTCGACAGCGAATCGTTCTGCGTTTGTAATTGGGTCACCGAAGCGTTCTGCGCCGTGTTTTCGGTCTGCACCTCGGAGACCGTCGAGCCCAGCGTCGAAACAAAATTCGAGTAGTAGTCGATAGGCGTCTGGCTGTCGCCTGCCGATCCGTTCTGGCTGTCTCCCGTCTGTGTAGAGGCGGCCGCTGTCTGCGTCAGCTGCGGCGCGCCGTCCGCGCCATAGAGATCCCAGGTCAGGCTCAGCGACGAGGCCCCACCTGACAGCCCGGAAAACGTAATTCCCATCACGTCCGCGTCCGGGTTCGTCAGGTTTCCGCTGGCATCGAATGTCAGGGTTCCGCTCGCCCCCGTCGCCGCCGCGTCCGCAATCACGCCGCCGCTCGTCGTCGTCGCGCCGGAGATGGTCAGCACCCCGTCATTGTTGGTCACCGTCACCCCGGTAATCCCCGCCGCACTCATAGCATTGTCCAGCGCCTGCACATAGCCGTTCGTCGCATCGCCCACCGCTTCCCCGGCTGTTACTGTCGGCGCGGTAATCGTCGCCGACCCGCCCGTGGCGGTCACTCCCGTAATCGTCAGATCGGTCCCCGGGTCCACCGTTTCACCGGAGCCAAACGTGTAGCTCACTTGCCCTGCCGTGCTGGTGTCCGCCGTAAGCTCGTCGGCCAGAGACACCTCGTAGTTCCACTGCCCTCCGCCCTCGTTGGTGTAGGTCACGGTCTCCTGGTAGCTATTGCCCAGCGAGTCATACACCGTGACGTTCCCGGTGACCGAATCCCCCACCGGAGTTGACGAGTTAAGATTTTGCGTAATGCTGAAGGCCGTAGTTGCCGATGGAGCGATAAGGGAACTATTGGCCAGATTCGCCATGGCGACGGCATTCGAGTCGTCCCCGGTCCCGTTCCCTGCGCCTGCCGCCGCGATCTCATCGGGATCGGTCATCACCACCGTCATCGCCGCGGCGCTGCCCGCGACCTGCGTGGGCTCGTTGAAGATATTTCCACCCGCGTCTCCATTCAAATCCGTACCGGAACTGTTCAGCGCGTTCACCGACGTGGAGATGCCGTAGGCCAACTGATCGAGCGAGCTGAGCGCGCTGGGAATGTCCTGTTCGATCGCCGTTAGATACCCTCCCAACTGTCCTCCGCCCGAGGCTAACTGCGAGGTTATGTCCGTGCCGCCCAGAAAGAAATCCGTATTCCCGTTGACCGTTCCCGTGGTCAACTGGTAGCTTTGCCCCTCGGAGACCAGCAACTGGCCCGAGGTAGTCGTGATCTCAAGCCCGTTGTTCTGTGTTGTCACCTGGTTGATTCCGACCAGTTGCGAAAGCTGGCTTATGTCCTCCTGACGCTGGTCCTCCAGTGTGCCGGCATCCGCATCGGGCGAGGTAGACTCGATCTGCAGATTGAGCTGTGCAATCGCGCTGGTCAGCGAGTTCACCTGGCCGGCTACGCCCGCTGCCTCCTGATTCAGCGAAGCGCTCTGCGAGTTCAAGCTGCTCGCGGCGCTGGAAATATCTCCGGCCAGCGTCGATGCCGCGGACAACACCGCCTCGCGGTCCGCATCATCTGTGGGATCTCCCTCCAACGTTGAAAATGAATCGAAAAAGTTGGTGATGTCGTTGCCGATGTCCCCGGCCGTCGAGTCGGACGAACCCGAAGCGGGTGTGAACAGCGACTGAATATTGTCCAACGCGGTCAGCCGCGTGCTCGACGCCGACTCTAGTTGCTGCTGCTGATCCAGCCGGGCCTGCAGCACGAGGTCGCGCTGCGATGTGGCGCCGGTCTCCGTCACGCCGTCCCCCATCAGGGTTCCATTGACTTCGATCGGCGCATTTTGCTGCCAATCCGGCGTCTCTATCGTATATCCGGGCGTATTCGCGTTGGCCACGTTGTTGGCGACCACGTTCAGCGCTTGCTGGTCCGCGTCCAGCGCCCCGGTCACCAGGCTGAAGGCGGAGCTAATTGTCCCCATCGCCGCCCTCCGTCCCCGCCCAGCCGCGCGCCTGGCGTTCGCTATACTCGAGGCGGCCCGCGCGCATCTCTCGCAACCGGTTCATCACCGTCACATTACTCCGCGTGGCTTCCAATACGCGCGCGAAAATCGCCATATCCGCCGCGGCCTCGTGGGCCTGACGCGCCAAGGATTGCCGCTGGTCCGCGTTCCATGGCGTTCGTGTCAGCGCCTCGCAGCAAAGCGCCAGTTCCTCGAGACGGCTGGTGTCCAGGCGGGCCAGCGCTCGCGAAGCTTCGACGACCAACTGCCTCAACTCCGGCTGCCCCGTGTCCGGCTGCTCCGCGGACCGTCCCAAGTCTTGCATGTCTCCGTTCCCTTTCTCTCCGGCGACGCCCCCGCACCTTCAGCCTTCCACGGTTGCGGCTCTTGGCGCGGTCTGAGCGGCGCCCCGGCGTTCCGCTCTAGCTTTGGCCGCCGCTGCGCACCGCGTTGCAGCGCCCTCCTGCCGTAAAAGAGGACTAAACTACTGACCGCCTCCCAACATGGCGTCCACAATCTTGGAAGCCACCGACGAGGCCGGTACATTGTAGGTTCCGGCCGCCAGCGCCCCCTGAATCGACGCCACTTTCTCGGGGCGCACGCTATCTTCCGAAGCCGCCTGCGCAACCTCATTGGCCGCGTTGCTCACCGTGGCCTGGTCGCTGGTCAGCGCGCTCCCGGTGGCAGCCTGACTCTTGGCTTCAGCCGCCGCAGGCGCCGTCTCATTCACGCCGAGCAGCGATTTCAGGCCCTCCAAACTGCTACGAATCTCCATGCAAAATACTCCTTGCCGGATTTATCGGCATTCCTCTCCAATCACTCTAGTCATTCAGAAGCTCTTATTCCGGTATCGTCGCGTAATTTTACCGTTACTTTCCCCTTTTCTTGCCCGTTACCAGTTTGGTGACCAGGATGGGAAAGCTCTCTCACAATTCGGTCGGCAATGCCAAACCCACCATCAGTACTGAGCGCGTTGCCCAGAGCTTCCGAGGCGAACTCCCCGAGCGCCTGGTCCGATTCCGCGCTGGAATCGGAGTCGCTTCCGGACAGGGCGGCCATCATCGGCTTGAGCAGTTCCTGCATCATCTGCCCTTCGAATTCGTGCGCCGCCCGCACCAGCCCGGGCTGCGGCGCCGCTCCGTGGCTTTCGCCGATGGCCGGCAAAGCTGCAGTCAACCCATGCATTACATGACCTCCAGGTCGGCTTCCAGAGCCCCGGCCTCCTTCATCGCCTGCAATATCGAAATGACGTCCCGCGCCCCCGCTCCGGTGCGCTGCAATTCACGGACCAGATCCTCAACCGTAGCGCCTTCTTTCAGGTCAATGCGATTCACCGGCTTATCCTGCGCTTCGATAGCGGTTTGTTCGACCACCTTCGCGGCGCCCTGCGACAAGGGAGCGGGTTGCGAGACTTCGATCCGCGCAACCACATTCACGCTTAAGCCCCCGTGCAGAATCGAGACCGGCTGCAGTCGCACCCTTCCCCCAATGACCACCGTGCCGGTGCGTTCGTTCACCACCACACGGGCGCGCGGATAGACTTCGATCTCGATGGACTCCACCTTGTCCAGCAATGCCGCGACGTCTTCGCCCGAAGCAACCGCAATCTCCACCCGACGGCTGTCGACGGCGTGCGCTCGGGTGGCGCCTAAGGTCGCGTTGATGGCTGCAGCCATCCGCTCTGCGGTGTGGAAATCGGCCTCATCCAGAATCACCCCTACGGTGTGCATCTGGCTCAAATCGAAGGGTACCGGCCGTTCCACAAGTCCTCCGCCCGGAATCCGGGCTGTAGTGGGGTGATTCATCTGCCGGGCATTGCCAGCGGAAGCCACGACATATCCGCCCAGCACCAGCGCCCCCTGCGCCTGGGCGAAGATCTGTCCGTCCGGGCCGTAGAGAGGAGTCATCAGCAGAATTCCCCCCTCGAGGGAGCGCGCGTCCCCAGCCGAGGAAACGGTGATGTCGATCTTGTCGCCCGCCCGGCTGAAGGGCGGCAGCGTCGCCACCACAAAGACCGCCGCCATGTTCTTCACCTGCATGTTGCTGGCGCTGTTCGAGCCCGTCTGCGGCACCGTCACCCCCATCCGCTCCAGCGCCGAGACCAGGGTCTGCGCGGGAAAGACGGTTTGTGAGCTGTCGCCGGTGCCGCGCAGGCCGACCACCAGTCCATAGCCCACCAGCTGGTTGTCACGGATGCCTTCGATACTGGCTACATCCTTGATGCGCGTGAGCTCGCCTTCTTCCTGCGCGGGCGCCGAAGGGCGGGTCAGCCCCCCGACGACGGCGAAGACCAACCACCACGGGAAGAGTCGAATCGGTTTCCATTTCGCGCCTCGCACTTCGCCACCCCTATCGCCATCCCTTGTGAGGGATTCGCACTGGATCCGTGATCCCTTACGCCTGAACGCCGGCCCCGGTCAGAACACCAGCAGCCTTTGCAACCACCGCACCAGCGGGTTCTGCCGGTAAGTGGAGTCGTTCACAATTCCTTTGCCGGTGACCTCCAGTTCCAGATCCGTCATGGCCGTCGACAGAACCTGGTTTTGATTGCTTACATCCTCGGGCCGGACCAGTCCGCGTAGCTCAATCAGTTGCGTCTGCTGTGAGAAAGTCAACTGCCGGGTCGCCTGCACCACCAACATGCCGTTGGGCAGCACGTCCACCACTTCGGCGCCGAAGGTCGTGGTGAGGCTGGAGTCGGTTGTGCTCTGCCCCTGCGCCTGCAGCCCGGAGGATGCGCTCGCGCCCAGCAGGTTCTGCATGCTGTTCGAGCTCTTGAGCGCGCCGAAAAGCGCCGTCAAGCCTGAACTGGCGCTCGAGGTGCGGGAGTTCTGCACCTGGCCGTCGGTCGAAGCAGTCAAGCTTTCACCCACCACGATCATGACCACGTCATGCAGCCGGAAGGCCTTCACATCCGTGCCCAGGCGCACCAGCTGGCCCTGTGGGCTCCAGATTGAGCCCGGCGTGCGCACTTCCGCCGCCTGCTCGGCGCGCACTCTCTGAATGTAGTTGCGCAATGCAGTCTCTGGCGGCGTAGCTTTGGCCGCATTCACGGGTTTCGACTTCTTCGCCGCCGCCGTTTGCGACAGGATGAAGGCTACGCCCAGGGCTAGGGTGATGACGGCGGCGCGACGCCATTCCTTCATGGCTGCGCTCCCATCTCCTCGGCAAAGGCGGCGCGCCCGGGGCCGAGCGCTCGCGCCCGCACCACCTTGCCTCCGATGGCCAGACGCACTTTGAAAACGGAACCCGCTCGCGCCGGATTGAGAGCCACGGCTTCGAGCCGCGCCTCGACCAGCGGCGTATTCTCCTCGACGATCAGCCGCTCGCCAGGGTGAATCACCGGAAGCCGAGCCGCGGAACGGTCAACCCCTTGCTTGGCCGCCGACCCG
>JASHUH010000511.1 GCA_030040115.1 Acidobacteriaceae bacterium
CCGCCGCCGCCCGCCCCGGTCTCGGCGCACCAGAAGAACCCCGAATCCGGCTGCGCTGGCGTGCCGCCTTCGTTCGCGCTTTCGTTGCACAGGTTCAACACATTCCACACCGTCTCCACTCCAGCCGGGTAGCTTGGATCCGGATTCGCGTCGGGATTGAAGGTTTCCAGCGAAGTGCCGCCCACGCTCGTCACCCAGGGTTGAGAAGCAGGGTCATCGACGTTGACGATCGTCGTCCCATCGCTGCGGATGCAGTCGAAGGCGCCGGTGTCGCCGGCGGAGCTGAACAGGCTTTGTCCCTGCAGAGCGATCTGCTCGAAGATAATGTTTTCGGCTTCCGCATACCCGGCCCCCGCGTCGTTCTCGCACAAGCCCCAACTGGAGCTGATGGCATCCGCGGTATCATCGCTGGCGATCTTCGTGTATTCATCCAGCTCCGTCTGCCCGGTATAGTCGTTGGGAGCGTTGTAGACCAGGACGTGCTTTGCGTCCGGTGAGATCGTGAACTGCATCTCGATGTCCGCGTCCACTTCGATGTCGCCGGAGTACTCGTTATATTGTGGCGGACATTCATCGCCTGCGGGGCAGACGGGATCCAGAGGACCGCCATCCACGGTGATGTCTACAAGCCGGTCCGCGTAATCGGCGCCAAAGAAGTACTCCGACCAGGTGGCAATGTCCGAGTGCAGATAGCCGGAGAGTTCGAAGACCGCAAGATTGACGCCGGCGCCCTTGGCTTCAGACCCCAGATCGGGCGCGCCATAGATGGAGTTGGTTTGCGACGGGGTTAGGCCATTGCATCCCGGACCTCCGCCATACCCGTAAGGAAACCCCACGTTGTTATTGACGGCGTTGAACAGCTCTGCCGCCGTCACGTAGGGCGTCTCGCAGCTTGGAACCGGGGGTGAGTTCTGCTTGTTGGGGCGCACAAGGTGGGTGTGCGCGCGCACTGTGTTGGAGAGACCCACAACGCCCAAAACCCCCGAGGCGAGCGCGTCGGGTATCTTAATTTCGCTCGCGTTGGAGTAATACGTAACCCCCCTTGGATTGCGATAGCTGTGGATTGAAGTTTTGAATGTGTTCTCTATCATGTTGCTCGACCCGCTGGCCCGCACCAGAAACGGGGACGATGTCGCTTCCAAATCCAATCCGCTTTCGCGCAGATAATTGGCCACTGCAGCGATCTGCGCGCTGTCCGGGGCAAAACGGGCGCTGAACTCGCCTTTGGCCAGCCAGTGCTGGTAGTTTTGGCTATTGGTGTTGTAGACGTCGGCCAGCAGGGCGGATAACCCCGTCGCATTACGCGGCGCCAGCACCACCTCGACCGTCATCCGGGCGCTGCTGAACTCGCCCATATCGATGTCGGTCGTGGGCTTTAAGCTGCCGGGAATCGCGGAGAAACCATTCTCAGCCGCACCCCCCATCGCCGCTGACAGGCTTAGGAACAGGATGAATACGATTGACGCACAGCACAGCCTACCTATTTTCGAAACCATGGCGCCTCCAGACGCTTTTAGGGCCCGAAGCCGGGCTCGGTGGGACGGCGTGACGACAACTCGACATTGCAGTTTGGGATGGCCCGTTGCGGGGGAGGAACTCGTTGCAGCTAAACGTATCTCCCCATTTCGTGGCTGTCAAGCTAAAACTCCCACCCCACTTTCCCTCCCCCTTCGGTCGATGAGCCGCCGATTGCGCGTTCCCGGTTTGACAGCGGCGCTCGCCGCCAAAGTAGAATTTCTGAGACTGGCCGGCCTTGGCGGCATCCAACCAATTGGCCCGCATATTCGTGGTTCGCATCGTACGTCGAACCACTTGATCGGCAAGAATTTTGAATTTTACGATGGCTATTCGCTCAACTCGAACGCAATCCTAAGCTTTGCATCAATTTCCGCACTTCTAACCTGGCCGCCGGGCGCGCATTCCCGCGGCCCTTCCGAACCGCGGTGAAATCATGCTGACTGGACATTCCATCATCAACGGCGAGTCCCACCCTGGCGGCGCCGGGACCTTCGCAGGGTACGATCCTTCCACTGGCGCCACTCTCGAACCCACTTACCATTACGCTTCACTCCAAGACCTGGCCCTCGCGGCCGATCTCGCCGATGAGGCTTTTGGCGTTTATCGCCAGCTTCCCGGCAAAGATCGCGCGCGTTTCCTGCGCACCATCGCCACCGGCCTCGACTCCATCGCCGCCGAGGTCATCGACCGCGCGCATCGCGAAACCGGTCTGCCCGAGGCCCGCCTCAAAGGCGAGCTCGCGCGCACCGTCAACCAGCTCCGCCTCTTTGCCGATGTCGTCGAAGAAGGCTCCTGGGTCAACGCGCGCATCGATCCCGCGCAGCCCGACCGCAAGCCATTGCCCCGCGCCGACATCCGCTCCGTCCTCCGCCCCATCGGGCCCATCGCCGTCTTCGGCTCCAGCAATTTCCCGCTCGCCTTTTCTGTCGCCGGAGGCGACACCGCGTCCGCCTTCGCCGCCGGCAATCCCGTCCTTGTCAAGGCCCACTCCGCGCACCCCGGCACAAGCGAATTGGTCGGCCAGGTGATCGCCCGCAGCGCGCGCGAGTGCGGCCTGCCGGCGGGCGTCTTTGCCCTGCTCTTCGGCGCCGGCTCCAAGCTCGGCGCGGCCCTCGTCCAGCACCCCAAGGTCAAAGGCGTGGGCTTTACCGGCTCCTTGACCGCCGGCCGGTCGCTCATGGATCTCGCCGCATCGCGGCCCGAGCCCATCCCCTGCTTCACCGAGATGAGCAGCGTCAACCCCGTTTTCGTGCTTCCTGAGGCGCTACGCACGCGCAACGCGCAAATCGCCTCTGGCCTCTTCGCCTCGTTCACCCTGGGTGTGGGCCAGTTCTGCACCAAGCCCGGCCTGGTCTTCCTGCCCCGCGGCCAGGATGCCGACGCCCTCGTCGCCGAGCTCAAGAAACATGTCGAGCAGGCTTCCTGCGCGCCCATGCTCACTGAAAGCATCTCCAAAAGCTACCGCTCCGGCCTCGCCGCCCGCCAAGGCAAACCATGCGTTTCCACCGTCGCCCAGGCCGGCGCGCCCGGCGATCTCGCCAGCAGTTATGCTGTCCCCGTCCTATTTGAAATCGCCGGCGCCGATCTGGTTCGCGATCCCGATTTGGCAGGTGAAGTTTTCGGCCCTTCCACCCTCGTCATCCGGTATGAAGATCGCGATGAGATGCTCGCCCTCGCCCGTTCCGTCGAAGGCCAGCTCACTGCAACCCTCCATGGAACCGAAAGCGATCTGGCCGCCAGCGCCGACTTGATCGCCATCCTCGAACGCAAGGCCGGCCGCCTCATTGTCAACGGCTTTCCCACCGGAGTCGAGGTCTGTCACGCCATGGTTCACGGCGGACCTTACCCGGCCACCAGCGACAGCCGTTTCACCTCCGTCGGCACGCAAGCCATCTACCGGTTTGTGCGCCCCGTCTGCTATCAGGACTTCCCGCAGTCCGCATTGCCCCATGAGTTGAAAGATGAGAATCCGCTCGGCATCTGGCGGCTTATCAACGGCTCCCTCACCCGCGAACCCTACGCCGCCAATCGCGAGGAAATGTTAACCGCTGTCAAGTAGCAGCAGCGCGGCCGGCATTCAGCGTCATCCAATCCTGCCTCGCCACCCGCTGCGTTTCTCCGGTCCCGCAGGGGACTTGAGAAACCGCGCCGCCCACCCGCTCTATGCACCATCCTCTGTTCTTTATCCCTGCTCCCTGCTCAATGTTCCCTTGTTCCCTCGTTCCCTGCCTTTCCGATTTCCCCGCGCTCAGCCCCGCTCTGCGATACTGAATTGGTTATGGCCATTGCCGACCTGCAGGAAGCCGCTCAAAAAATCGCCCGATTCTTGAATTCGCTGAATAAATTGGGCGGAATGCGCCTCAAGTACCGCATCACCGCGGGCGACGGCGCGCGCGATCCCGAGGGCCTTGAAGCCCGCCAGATCTATGTCGAGTTGGCCGGACCCGACGCGCCGCTGGTCATTCAGCACAACGGCGAATTGCTCCGCGCGCTCGAAACCATCGCTGCGCAAATCCTGCGCCTCGACCCGCGCGAGCACGATGCGGTTAGCTTCGACGCCGCCAATTTCAAGGCGCTGCGCGCCCAGGAACTACGCCTCGCCGCGGAGACGGCCGCGGAAAAAGTGCGCCAAACCGGACTCCCCTATAGCTTCCCGCCCATGAACAGCCGCGAGCGCCGCCTCTTGCACCTGGCCTGCCGCTCCCTGGAAGGCGTCGAAACCGCCAGCGTCGGCGAAGGCCTCACCCGCTTTCTCGTCGTCTATCCTCAAGGCAAAACCAATCTTCCCGTCGCGACGCCCAAGCCGCGCACCTTCGGCCGTCGCTAAGCGGCGTCGGGACGGCGCCCGCGCAGCGTGGTTCCCAAGCCTACAGGCATCCTCCTCAGCCTCGCTGAGTTTCCTCGTCCCGTCGGCTCGGACAAAAGACGCTCAAAGACGCCGAAGGCCGCGCATCGCACGGCCTCCTTTTCCATTTCGCTGACCTGCCGACTCGCTGCTTGCTGGCCCGCTGTTCCGCTCACCCGTTCAGCAGATCCTGCAGCTTATTCAGCGTCCGCTGCAGGTCCTTGTCGGTTCGACGCTGCTCGTCGATCTTGCCGATCGAATGCATCACTGTGGTGTGGTGCTTATTGCCGAACTGGCGGCCGATCTCCGGTAAGCTCGCTTCGGTCATCTGCTTCGCCAGATACATCGCAATCTGCCGCGGCACCACCACGTTGCGCGAGTTGTTCTTCTGCTTCAGATCGCTCACCCGCATGCCAAACTGCTCGGCCACCGTGCGCTGAATCGCCTCGATCGTGATCTTGCGCACCTGCATATCGATGAACTGCTTCAGGCATTGCTGGGTGGCCGCCAGCGTGATCTCCATTTTGTAACTCTGGCACCACGCCACGAGGCGCACCAGCGCGCCCTCCAATTCACGCACGTTGGTGCGCACATTCGAAGCCACAAACAGCGCCACGTCCGTGGGTAAATGCACCTGCTCGCTTTCGGCCTTCTTCAGCAGAATCGCCACCTTGGTTTCCAAATCCGGCGGTTGAATGTCGGCGATCAGGCCCCATTCAAAGCGCGAGCGCAGCCGTTCCTCGATTTCCGTGAGTTCCTTCGGCGGACGGTCTGAAGCAATCACCACCTGCTTCATGTTCTCGTGCAGCGCATTGAAGGTGTGAAAGAATTCCTCCTGCGTCCGCTCTTTTTGCGAAATGAACTGAATGTCGTCGATCAGCAGCACGTCCACGGTGCGAAAACGATCGCGAAAACTCGTCATGCGGTCGTTGCGGATGGAGTTAATCATCTCGTTGGTGAACTTTTCCGCCGAAACGTAGCAGATATTCGCCACCGGTTGCCGCCGCTTCACCTCGTGTCCAATGGCGTGCATCAGGTGCGTCTTGCCCATGCCCACGCCGCCATACAGAAACAGCGGATTATAGGCCCGCGAAGGCCGCTCCGCCACCGCGAACGCCGCCGCGCGCGCAAACTGGTTGCCGTTGCCGGTCACAAACGCATCGAAGGTGTAACGCGGGTTCAGTTGCGCCGCCATCGACCAGTCGAAACGCGTCTGCTCTGGCGCGCGCGACGGCGCCGGCATCGGCGGAGCTGTGGGCGCATGCGCCGACACCGGCCCGAAACCCCCGTCCTTGCGCTGCGGAGGAATCGACGGATCGTCCTCCGCCGTCACAAAGCTCACATCGTCGAAATCCAGAGCCTGCAAATCGATCGCCTCCTGGATCAGGTCGCCATATTTGTCGCCGATGTGTTGAAACTCCGGCGACGGAACCCGGACGTACAGCGTTCGCCCCGCACAGTGGCTGTAGCGCGTCGGCTTCAGCCAGGTCTCGAAAGACTGCCGGATCACTTTCTTTTCGAGGGCTGCGAGTATCTGCAGCCAAGGATTGAGCGCCGAAGTCGTCGTGGTTACAAATGACATCGTCCAGATCCTTGCCAGCGCCCTTCAAAATGGAATCTCTTCCTGTTCATTCATCGTCTTCAGGCAACGGCTGTCTTAGGGCGGAAAGCTGCCGCCTGCCGTCCTGCCGATCGACTTCGCACAACGATCTGTTTGCCGCTAGTCTGCCCCTGACCAACCAAATTTCTCTTTGGGGCGATGAACGATCGCGTTCCGTAGGACGCTTGAAAACTTCCTTGAACGGTCCCGATAGTAGCACATTTGACCCTCGTTGCAATCTCCCTTTCACAAACTTTTCTGCGCGCGCCGAAAGGTTGCACCGCTGCTGGTGAAACTCTGCACAAAAGTTACCAGAGTCACAGCGGATAAAGCGGGCGTTATGCGGATAAACGGTCACGAATTTTTCTTGGCCCGATGCTCGACCGATCTTTCCGCCACGCGCATCTACGCGCCCGCGCGTCTTCAATCAGCGTTCCGATGCACGCTCCGCTCCTTGGTGCGCGCTCTGTTCCTTGCTGCAAGTTCTGCTCCGCATCGACGCGTTCTTCCGCGCTGCTCGATCCGCTCTGGATCGAAACCCCGCGCTGGCTTCCAACCCCATCTCTCCTGTATACTTAAACCTGTTCGAAGCGCAGCATTCTCGTCCCAGGTCAGGAGCGCCTTGTCATGCCCAAGCGCACATTTCAACCCAACCGCCGCCGCCGCGTAAAGACGCATGGCTTTCGCGCGCGCATGAAGTCCAACGCCGGCGCCGCCGTGCTCAGCCGCCGCCGCGCCGCGGGCCGCAAGCGCGTCTCGGTGAGCGCCGGGCATCGCGACTGATCCTTTCGCGCCGTTTCCTGCGCCCGCACACGCGCAGCGCACCCGCTCCCAATCGGCACTCCCGATGAACTCCCCATCCCGGCCAGCAGCGCGCCCATCGTTTGCGACGGTGCGCCTGCGCAAACACGCCGATTTTCAGCGCGCCTACGCCGCCGCCCGCAAACGCCACTCCCCATCCATGAGCTGGTTCCTCGCTCCGCAATCGAACCTGGGCGAACCCGCCGGCCCGCGCGTCGGCCTCACCGCCGGCAAAGTTCTGGGCAAAGCCCATGAGCGCAATCGCATCAAGCGCCGCATGCGAGAGGCCATCCGCCACCATATCGATCTGCTGCCCCCGGGCTTCGATCTCATTTTGCATCCGCGCCGCAACGTCCTCACTCTCGAATTCTCCAAACTCGAAGCCGAGATCGTGCGTCTCCTTCAACAGGCAGGCGCTGAGGCCGCGCGCGGTTCGCATTCTCCCGGCAAGGAGATTCCCGGGCCTCGCCGCCTCAATTCGTTAGATCCGGGGAAAGCGGACTCATGACCCGCCTTCTGCTCGCCGTTCTCGGCTTCTATCGCCGCTGGCTTTCGCCGCCGCTGCACTGGCTCGCCGGCGGAGGCGGCTGCAAGTACCTGCCCACCTGTTCCGAGTACGCCGCTCTCGCCATCACCACCCACGGACCTCTCCGCGGCAGCCTTTTGGCCGCGCGCCGCCTGCTCCGCTGCCATCCCTTCGGGCCCGGAGGCCTCGATCCCGTGCCCCCGTGCGTCCGCCCCCCAAGACCTTTTCCTCACAAACCATTACCATAGAAAATGAAGCGGCTGCGCCCGCCGCTCTTTCGCATCGACAGGAAGTATCCTTTGCCCGAAATTCGTAATCCCAATCTCCAATCGCAGGGGCCCGGCGGTGGCAGCGACATGCGCTCCACCGTCGTTTTTTGGCTGCTGCTGCTGCTGGTCTTCTTCGGCTATGAGACCTTTTTCAATAAGCCCAAGCCGGAAGCGCCGGCCCCCGCCGCCAAGCAAAGCCAATCCCCGCAAGCTGCGCATCCCGCACCCTCCACGCCCGCGCCCGCAACTCCTCGCACGCGGAGATCCGCGGCAAAGGCTCCGGCGTTGGCCCCGGCTCCGGTCATCACCGCCGCTTCCCAGACTCAGATCACGGTCGAAAACGAGCTCTATAAAATTGTGCTCACCAATCGCGGCGCCAGCATCCAGCACTGGATTCTCAAACAATACAAGGACTCCAACGGCCAGCCGCTCGATATGGTGCAGCCGCAGGCTTCGGCGCGTTTCGGCCTGCCGCTTTCGTTCTATACGTACGACCCCGCCCTCACCACCCAGCTCAACAACGCCCTCTACCAGGTGACCGCCTCCGGACCGCAATCCTCACCCGGCGGACCGGTGCTCGCGCCCGCCACCATCACTTTTCGCTATGCCGCCAACGGTTTCGACGTGATCAAGACGATTCATTTCAATTCAAGCTACGTCATCGGCGTCGACACGGAGGTGAAGCGCGATGGCGTGCCGGTGCGCGCGCTGGTGGCCTGGCCGGCTGGCCTGGGCGACATGGAGGAGTTTCAGCCCTCGTTCCACGGCGCCATCTTCACCTCCGCGGCTTCGCAATTCGCCTGGTCGCTCGGCGACAAAGCCGACTACACCAGAGCGACCAAGGTAAGCGGCGACGCAACTTTCGACGAGCCTTACTCCTATGCGGCTGTGGCCGACCTTTATTTTGCCGCGGCGTTTCTGCCCTACGACATCGACAACACCACCGTCGTGACGCTGCACCATGAAGTTGAGCTGCCCACCAATCCCGGTAGCTCCGGAAGCTCGAAGAAAACCGCGCAGGTCATCGGGATGGCCATGGGCGACACCACGGGCGTAACCCGTCTGCGCCTCTTCGCCGGCCCCAAAGAAAACGATGTGCTCAGCTCCATCCACGCCACCGGCCCCGACGGCAAGCCCACCGGCCAGTCGCTTTCCCCGCTCATTCACTTTGGCTGGTTCAGCATCATCGCCAAGCCGCTTTACCTCGCAACGCGCTTCTTGCGCCGCCTGCTCGGACCGGGCAGGGATAACTGGGGCTGGGCCATCGTGATTGTGGGCATCATCCTGAACATGGTGACGCTGCCTTCGCGCTTGATGATGACCAAATCATCGCTCAAGATGATGCGCATCCAGCCCAAGGTCGACGCCATCAAAAAGCGCTACGCCAATCTCAAGCTCAATGACCCCAAGCGGGCCGAGATGAACCAGGAGATGATGGCGCTCTACAAAACCGAAGGCGTGAACATGTACGGCAGTTGTCTGCCCATGCTCATCCAGATGC
This sequence comes from Acidobacteriaceae bacterium, assembly GCA_030040115.1. Taxonomy (GTDB): domain Bacteria; phylum Acidobacteriota; class Terriglobia; order Terriglobales; family Acidobacteriaceae; genus Telmatobacter. The sequence goes on from JASHUH010000511.1 coordinate 9,061, forward strand.
CGCTGCTCTACGCCATCTACGAGGTTCTTGAGAACGCCATCGAGCTGCGCCAGGCGCATTGGCTGTGGATCCCCGACCTCTCCGCTCCCGATCCCACCTACGTCCTGCCTGCGCTTTTCATTCTGACCATGTTCTGGGTTCAGTACATCTCCCCCTCCCCTGGAATGGACCCGGCGCAGCGCCGCATGATGGCCTTCGTCATGCCCGTGATCTTTGGTTTTACACTCTTTCACTTTCCCTCCGGATTGTCCCTGTACTGGTTTGTCGGCAACTTGATCAACCTCGGCATTCAGATCGGAATCAACCATTCGAGCGTGGGCAAAGAAATGCACGCCATCGCCGCCCGCCGCGCTGCTAAAAAGGCCGGCGCCGGCGCCCGCACCGTCCAGGGCCGCCGCTAAGTCGTGTCCAGTGGCAGTCATCAGTGGTCAGTGGTCAGTGGTAGTGGTCGGGCATCAGAGGACAGTAGTCGGTAGTCAGGCCATTGCGGGCGCGGCTCACGCGGCCACAACCTGATCCCTGTTCCCTGCTCAGTATTCCCCTGTTCCCTGTTCCCTGCCCTTTGCCGTATCGTCGATACAGTATGGCCACCGCCGCCGTCCATATCCCGCATCCCGCCCCCGAAGCCGAAGAAGTCTACCGCCGCTGGATTCACTTCCTCGACGAGGAGTTCACCCGGCACAGCTCTCCCGAGCGCCGTTCCGAGATCGTGCGCGACCAGCTCACGCAGCTTTATCTGGGCCGCCCCCACGGCAGCAAGCTGAACCTCGCGCTTACCTCGGAGCTGCCCGGCAACGTCGTCACTCTCTCGCTCGATCCCATGAACGTCACCATGGAAGCCGAGCACTATGCCGACATCGATCACGACCGCTATGCGCAGCGCAAGCCGCTGCTCTGGTTCTGGCACATGTTCGACCGCTCGCCCATCGGCCTCA
>JASHUH010000512.1 GCA_030040115.1 Acidobacteriaceae bacterium
CTATCGCCTCTCAGAGTGGTGATGGTGTGTATTGGGACTTTCTTTCAGTTGTCTCAGATTGTCAGGATGTCTGGAGGTTCAACTTTGGAATCTTTAGCTATTTTCTGACTCGGCAATCGACAGTGGCGGCAGTCAGACAAGAGTTGCACAGCCTGTTTCGGTCCATGCGAGCGGGGGGCGCTGTCATTATCACAGGAACAGTGGCAGGCCATTACCGGAAGGTCTACAAGGGCGTCGCCGGGATTGCGAAGAGCGAGCTCATGCAGCGAATCATGCGCCGAGAATCGCGACTCACGGTCCTTGACGCGGCTCAGTATACGGATCGAATCAAGTTGCTCTATCAAAGGATTTGGGCGCGCCTGGAATCGCAAACTAAGGGGATCGCATTGTTGAAAGCCCGACTTAAGCGCGATTTCTGGGACCCAGACGAACCGCTAAGACCGGTCAAGTCCTTTGGCCTGCGTGTATTTCGCAGGGAGAATATCGTGTCTTTTCGGCAAGGGTGCATGATTTGAGTGGGGCTGGGCTGGTAGGTTGAGTCAGTCGCTGAAGGGGCGGCTGACGATGAGACTCAGGAAGGCTGCTGTTCCGGATTCAGTGATCCAGTTAGAGCTCGAGTTTGAGCAGTTCAGGAGTACGCGCACGGGGCGAGCGAAGCTGCCGGATTCGTTATGGCAGGCAGCGGTGGAGCAGGCGCGACAGCACGGAGCGAATGTGGTGGCGCACACGCTTCGGCTGGACTACAACGCGCTGAAGAAGCGGATGGGCGCAGTTGCGGAGCCGTACCGGGATCAGTCGCCGACATCGTTTGTGGAACTGATCGGCGGCGCGGCGCAGGAACCGGCGAATATGTCATCGAGCTCGAGACTTCTCCCAGTCCGCGGATGCGGGTGCAGTGGAAGAGTGCGACGGCGCTGGACTGGGCGGCGCTGCTGCGAGCGTGGCGCGAAGTGGCGGGATGATCCAGATCACGCCGCAGATGCGGGTGCTGGTGGCGATCGAGCCGGTGGATGGACGCAAGGGGATCGACTCACTGGCGCGGCTGTGTCAGGAACAACTGGCGGAAGATCCTTTTTCAGGCTGCGTGTTCATCTTCAGAAGCCGGCGTGGCACGACGGTGCGCGTGCTGAGTTATGACGGGCAGGGTTTTTGGCTGCTGATCAAACGGCTTTCGAAGGGCAGGTTCGGCTGGTGGCCGGAAGGTGAAGGCTGTACGGCGCGGCGGCTGGAAGCATGGCAGGCGCAGTTATTACTGGCTGCCGGTGATGCATCGCGAGTGCGGGCAGCACCAGTGTGGCGTCCTGTGAGCGGCAGCGCAGCATCCGCGCAGATACGACCCTGAAGAAAATCCTGGCGTTTTGAATCGACCTGCGCGAACCTGGGTCGTGATGAAGCCCGCGGCCGAAGTGCTGGATATCTCGCGCGAGGATCTGGAGTCGCTGCTGGAGCGAGTGCGGCCATCTCTTCCGGAAGAGGACTTCGGCAAGGTGAAGGCGGTGGTCGAAGGGCTCGAGCTTCTGACCGAACTGATCGCCGACAAGGACACTACGATCCGGGATCTGCGGAAGCTGCTGTTCCCGCTGGTGATGGAGAAGACGCGCGAGGTGCTGGAGCGGGCGGGACTGGAAGGCAAGCGGAAGCCGGCAGCAGTCGAAAAGAAGAAGCCGAAGAAGCCAGGGCACGGGCGCAACGGAGCCGATGCGTACAGCGGCGCCACACGAGTGGAAGTGCCGTATGGCCAGCTGACGGCCGGCGATCGCTGTCCGGGATGCGAAAAAGGGCGAGTCTATGTGCAGCAGGATCCGCGCGTGCTGGTGCGGATCGCGGGGCAGGCGCCGCTGACGGCAACCGTCTATGAACTGGAGCGGCTGCGCTGCAACCTGTGCGGCGAGGTGTTCACTGCACAGACTCCGGAAGGAGTGGGCGAAGAGAAGTACGAAGACACCGCGGCGACGATGATCGCGCAGCTGAAGTACGGCAGTGGCATGCCGTTCTACCAGCTGGAACATCTTGAACAGAGTCTCGGCATTCCGTTGCCGGCGGCTACGCAGTGGGAGATCGTCGAAGACGTGGCGGAACTGATACAGCCGGCGTGGGAGGAGCTGATCTGGCAGGCAGCGCAGGGCGAGGTGCTGCACAACGACGACACCAGCGTGCGAGTGCTGCATCTGGCTCGCGAACCGGCAGATGAGCGGACCGGAGTCTTCACCAGCAGCATCGGGTCCACGGCGCCGGGCTGGAAGATCGCGCTGTTCTTTAGCGGAGCCAGGCACGCGGGCGAGAACCTGACCGAGGTGCTGAAGTACCGGGCGGCAGGGCTGGCTGCGCCGATCCGCATGTCGGATGCGCTGGCGCGGAACGCGCCGAAGCTCAGCGAGGATGTCGAACTGCTGGTCGCCAACTGCCTGGCACACGGGCGACGGCAGTTCGTTGAAGTGCTGACGAACTTCCCCGAGGAGTGCCGTCATGTGCTGGAGTCGCTGGGCGCGGTCTATCGCAACGATGCCGTGGCGCGAGAGCAGAAGATGCCGCCGGAGGAGCGGCTGCGCTTCCGGGCCACCCATTCGGCCGGTTCCATTGCCCGCAAAGTGAGCGGGCCCCAGGCAAAAAACCTCCGTTATCAGTCGAACTCCAGCGACGTCTGAGCCACGGGCGAGAAGCTTCTTCGATGCATCGGCGTAGGGCCCAGCCGGGCCAACGCCTCCAGGTGTTGGGGCGAGCAGTAGCCTTTGTGCCGCGCCAAACCGTAGCCCGGGTAAACCGCATCGAGTTCCACAAGAAGCCGGTCGCGATGCACTTTGGCAAGCACGCTGGCGGCGGCGATCGATAGACTGGTCGAATCGCCCTGAATGACGGCCTGCTGTGGGCAGGGCCAATCGATGGTGTCCACGCCATCGATCAGCAGATAATCCGGGATCAGCGCCAACCGCTCCACGGCCGAGCGCATGGCCAGGAGCGAGGCCCTGCGGATGTTCATACGATCGATGGTCGCCACGTCCACCGCAGCAATCGACCAGGCGGTCGCCGTGGCGCGAATCGCGGCGTCGAATTCGTTTCGCTGCTTTTCAGTGAGCTGCTTGGAATCCGTCAGCCCTGGCAGCGGGCAAGGCTTGAGAAAAATGACGGCGGCAGCCACCACAGGGCCAAACATCGGTCCGCGGCCCACTTCATCCACGCCGGCAATGCGGAGGGCGCCGCATTTGCGCGCCGCGCGCTCCAATTTCCAACCGCAAACTGGCCCCTTTGCCATGCCTTGAGTATAGAAAGAGAGAGAGCGCCCGGCTCGACCCTTTCCACGACAGGCAGTGGAAAAGAGGAGAAAATCTGCCTCGGCAGCACCCGGATCGTCTGCAAGGGCCTGGCGCAAAGCCGGTATTTTCGCCTGTGGAAAATCCGAAGCGAAACAAATGACTTCACAAAAAACCTTCTCCGCAGAGCGGCCATCCAACTAAGCCGAGGAAAAAACCTTCCCCACAACTGTTCGGGCGGAGTCACGTCAAAACCAGGCAACCGCGCAATGTCCAGCTCAGCCGGACCGGCTCAGGTGGACCGTTCCGCTTTGGCGATTCGACGAGCCAGCTTTCAATTCAGGAATCAAGGCGATGGAAATCGTCCAGGAAGGCGGAGCCTCTATGAACAATCTCCTTAGACTAGCTCCATCCGGCGTTCTAGGCCAGGCAGGCGCCGAGCGGAAAACAAGCATGGTCGTTAAAACGCAAAGCAAGGGCCGCGAGTTGATCGGGCTCCAGGTGGGAGCGAGTAACGTCCGGCGATATTTTTCAAAAGATACTGCTGAAATTGAACTGGAACTGGACCACTTGCAAATTCAATGCGGACTGGGGCCGGATTTTTGGCGAGGGCAGCCGGAAATTCACGATCCGCGGCTGTGCGCCTGGCTCAAGGCCAAGCACTTTGAGGGAAAGCCGGGAGAGACGCCTATCCCTCTAGCCATGATTCCTTCCGGCAAGAACACCTTCCGTCTGCAGCCCCTCTGCCGAAATGGGCGGGCGAAATCGAAACCCGCGCCCCCTCCCATCGAAGAAGCGTGAGATGAAGCGCGCTTGATTCGTTGACGCCTTAGGCCATTTGCGAACCGCATGCTCCGGGGTTTCTCTGCGAGGCCATTCGGCGCGCCATGCATGGCGGACCGATTTCCGCATTCATGAGAACTGACCCTTCCCGGCCGTCGATTCGCGCTTTTTGAACGTTCATATAATCTCAATCAACGGCTGAATGCCTTGCGGACCACGAAATCTGACTTTCGGATTGGGCCGCTTTTTCATACAATACCTGGAAGTGATAGATTACCCGGTCTAGAACCAGATGCCTGCTAAACCCTTGACGTGAGGTGGGGCCCGGGGAAGTTGCCGGGGGATTACATCCAACGCTTGGCTTCCCTTGTTTTTTGTGGTCTGGTCGCGACTCTTACGGGTCGGGGTCTAGAGCTTGGTGGAAGGATCAGGCGGGAGGATTCTGGATGGAGAACGGCTCGATTCTCGATGCGATCGGACTCAAGCTGCTGGCTGAACTACAAAAGAATCCCCGGGCGAGCTATGCGGAGCTCGGACGACAGGTGGGCCTGTCACCTTCCGCTACGGCCGAACGCGTGCGCCGTTTGGAAGACGCAAAAATCATAAAAGGCTATCGTCTCGATATTGACCCCGCCGCTCTCGGCTACTCGGTTACAGCGCACATCCGGATGGTTTGCGACGGAGAACGCTACCGTCAATTCACGCAGTTTGTCAAAACCCTGGACGCGGTGCGCGAATGCGACCACGTAACCGGGGGCGATGCATTGATGATGAAGGTGATCGTCTGCTCCATCGAGGAGTTGGAAAACCTGATCATGAAACTCCTCAATTATGGAGTTCCCACCACCAGCCTGGTTCTTTCACAAACCGTGGTGCGCCATGAATTCAATCTCGAGCCGCAAAAGGCGCCGGTAGTGAAAGGGCGCTGGCAAAGCGAGAACGGCAGTCCGGTGAAATTGAATACAGGCGGGCTGCGCGAGGAAAGAAGCCGCCCGGCGCCAGTTTAGAATGGGACTGCGACGTGAGCCGCCGATTCTGCTTGCCGGACCACCTTCGGCGGGCAAGAGGGCGCCTTTTATTAAGCCGGCAGCTTGCTGAACAGGCTGTTCGACGGCGATTCGAGCTGCGCAATCACATCTTCAAGCGCCGTCTGCTGCGTTTCGGCCTGCGAAAGCTGTGTGGACACCGTCGGAATATCCGCTTGCATCAGGTTCGTTTGCGCCGTCGTGAGTTGGGTTTGCTCGTTGGTCACCGCGCCCGAGGCGGCGCTGATTTGGTTTATTGAATTATCAATTGTCACCCGTTGCTGGGAAACGTAGTTCAAAGACGAACTCAACGCCTCGGTATCGCTCACTGCCTGGCTGGTGTTCACCGTGCCGGAAGAATAATCCGCCACCAACGCATTGAGGGCGCCGAAGACGCTGTTCGTTCCCGAACCCAGAAAAATCTGATCGCCGGGAACGTTCAATTGAACCTTTTGACCGTTCGGCAGTTCGATGTAGTTGATGTCTTCATCGCCGCTGTATGCGGTCGTCGCGGGCGATGTCCCAGTGGAGGTCGAAAACGGAGCCGTCGACGTTTGTCCGCCCCCAAAAATATACTGCCCCTGATAGCTGGTATTGGCCAGCGACTCGACCTCATCGAGAATTCCCGAAATCTGATCCCCCACCGATTCCACGTCGCTCGCGCTCATGGTCCCGTTGTTGGCGCTCGTGGCCAGCGAAATGGCCTGCGTGAGTTCAGAAACCACGCTGCCCAAGGCCGAATCCGCCACCTGCAACTGCCCCGTCACTGTGTTGGCGCTTTGTGTGAACGAATCGTCCTGCTGAATCTGGCTGAGCAGCAATACATTCTCTCCCGCGCCTACCGGATTCTGGCTGAGCGAGGTGATACTCACGCCGCTCGAAAGCTCCGAGCTCAACTGCTGCTCGCTTGATTGCGTCTGATCGAGCGAATTTACCAGGTTCGTGATGTAATTGGGATCCACGCGCATCGCATTCCTCCGCTCATCGCTCCCCACCGCTCGCTGCGCATTATGAAACCGCCGTCTCGACACCCAGATTGAGCGCCGAGGCCATGATCGTGTTCAACATGGTGAACACCTGCGAGGCCGCCTGGTAGCTCGACTCCAAGGTGGACATCGCCGCCGCTTCATCGTTCAAATTCACGCTCGACAGCGAATCGTTCTGCGTTTGTAATTGGGTCACCGAAGCGTTC
>JASHUH010000513.1 GCA_030040115.1 Acidobacteriaceae bacterium
CGGGCTCCCCACTTCTTCAGGTGAGATTGCCCGCTGTTTCGGACTCGGTCAAAAGGGGGCAACGTACAAATCACGTACAAAAATGCCCCTCAAATTCGACCGTGGAAGATAAGCTGCTGAAACAAAGTAACTTAGAGTTGGTGGAGGCGGCGGGAGTTGAACCCGCGTCCGAAATCGCTGTCAGCCAGGAGAATCCATGCTCAGTCCGGTTCCGAAGTTTTCACTTCATGCGCTCAGAACGGACAAGATGCGCATGACGCTAGTCCGATGATCTTATGATTGCGACACGGACCGAGCCGCAACCACCAGCCTGCTGTGCGACGTCCGCTCGCGGCCCACAGGCAAAGCCGCGGCGAACGGCTGCTTAGTTAATTAAGCAGCAAGTGCCAGATTGTCGTTGGCAACTTTGGTTTTGCAGGCTGTTACGGACGCCCACACCCCGGCATGCCTCCGTGCTGCAATCGATCCCGTCGAAACCGTGACGCCCCCAGCACTTTGAGCACATTGTGGACGTAAAACCGTGCCTCTGGGTGCAACCGCGGAGCCAACCGGCTCGCGCTACATGTCTCTATTTTACGCTTACTCTGATTGGATTCATACCCGCCAAGCGCACCGAGCTCCCGGATATTGTCATAAAAATAGAGGCAAGGCTATTCTTTGGCCAAATCAATGCTTGCGTATTCGTGGCGCAGGATGCCGGCCCGGATTTGCGCAGGCGTCTTACCGAGTCGCGCCTGCTGGTAGGCGTAGAAGCCCTCCTGCGCGCATGTCGCGCACTCCGCTCCATGCAGACCCTCGAAGCAACTGCGCAGGCTAGTGTGACCCAACTCGCGGTCGCACCGGCAGTTGCACGGAAGCTGGTACACCACGCTGCTTACCTTGGCGACGTCCTGGTAGACATGCACTTGCCATGTGTATTGGAAAGGCGGAGCTGTCAGCCGGGAGCCGGAAAGTATCGGCGGCAACCCTCTTACATTGAGCGGAGCGGAAGGATGATATGCCGGTATATCGTCCGCCGGATTAGTCCACTGCGCATAGCTGCCCGCTGTCAATGCACACGCCGCCAAAGCGAGTAGCAACCGATTTATCGTAAGATGACTCATGGCGCGGTTCAGCCTCCCTTTTCTCCGGGCAATTTGAAGAGCCTGCGGCAGGCTCTGACGGCAGGGAATCGAGGTTTCGGATGTGGTTAGCCTCATACCTTGCGCGACGATCTTGCCTCTACTCTAACAGAATGCGCAGATTGTTTCGGGAAAGCCCATTCCGCGTCCCATTGAAACGATCCTTTGCGGGTTAGCAAACAAGGTCGAAGATGGATTACCTGTTTACCGTATGCAAGGATTTGCAACTAGTCGCTCGTGAATACGCCGATTGCATCCTCTTCTCGCCAAAGGTCATACTGAACCCGTTACCACTGTTAGCACGATCAAATCCGTTGCGCCATCGACAAGTCCGCTTTGGCAATTAAGAATGATCCAGGAGGTCGAGGCCGTGTCGCCGCGCAAAATCCTGATCATCGACGATGAAGATGACATACGCGAAGTAGCCGCGTTGAGCCTGGAAAGCGTAGCCGGCTGGGAAGTAGTGGTCGCGAGTTCTGGCGCGCAGGGAGTGGCGCGCGCCATCGAACACAAGCCCGACGCCATTCTGCTCGACGTGATGATGCCAGGGATGGACGGGCCGACCACCTTCCGCGAACTGCGCAAGAACCCCGCTACAGCCACGATTCCCGTGCTGTTGCTCACCGCCAAAGTGCAAAGCAACGACCAGCGCCGCTTCGCCGATCTCGGCGTTGAAGCCGTTCTCTTCAAGCCTTTCGATCCGCTCACACTCTCCAGACAGATCGCCGGCATCCTGGGCTGGAACTGATCGGATTGCGCAATGGAGTCTGGCTCGCCTGGCCTTTCTGAAGCTCTCGACCGCCTTTGGGCCCGTTTTTTGCCCGAGATGAGGGAGCGTGTGAAAGTGCTCGAAAACGCCGCGGCGGCCCTCGCCGTTGGCACACTCAACCCGGCGGAACGGGATTCCGCCCATGCCGTGGCTCACAAACTTGCCGGGGTCCTGGGAACCTTCAATCTTGCCCGCGGCACGGAACTGGCCCGCGAGCTCGAGTTGATCTATGCTCGCGACGACGGTCCCGACCCGGCTTCCGCTCCGCGCCTCGCAGCAAACGCCGCCGAATTGCGCGCTCTCATTGAAAACCGCCGCTGACCCAGCCGCCGCTGAGGGCCGCAATCAGTTTGGGCGGCCCGGCACGCCTCGGGGCTTCAGCAGTTACACTCATTCCTGATGGCCCGGCTGCACCCCATCGCTCCCCAACTCGACCTCCTATTTGAGGAGCCACAGCCTGCCCGCCGCATTTGGCCGGTGCGGGAACTGGTGAGCCAAGCCCGCGACCTCGTTGAGCGGGAGTTCGCTGATGTTTGGGTCGAAGGCGAAATCTCCAACCATCGTTCCGCCCCCTCCGGCCATGTTTATTTCACCCTCAAGGATGCCGACGCTCAACTTCCGGTCGTGCTTTTTCGCCGCCAGGCGTTGCTCTTGCGTTTCCGCCCGGAAGACGGGCTGCATGTCCTCGTCCGCGGCCGCGTCAGCGTCTACGAGCAGCGCGGCCAGATGCAACTGGTGGCCGAGACTATGGAACCGGTGGGCGCGGGCCCGCTCCAGCTTGCGTTTGAGCAACTCAAGGAGCGACTCAAATCCGAAGGTCTCTTCGAGGCCGCCCGCAAGCGGCCATTACCCGCCTTTCCGCGCTGCGTCGGCATCGTCACCTCGCCCACCGGGGCCGTAATCCGCGACTTCCTCAACATCGTCAGCCGCCGCCATTCCGGCCTGAAAGTGCTGCTTTTCCCGGTTAGCGTTCAGGGCGAGCCCGCGCCGGCCGAAATCGAGACCGCGCTCGCCGATCTGAACGCCGCCCCTCCGAATCTGGTCGATCTCATTGTGCTTGCGCGTGGCGGAGGGTCACTCGAAGATCTGACCGCCTTTAACTCCGAGCGCGTGGCGCGCGCGATCGCATCGAGTAGACTCCCTGTAGTTTCTGCCGTCGGGCATGAGACCGACTTCACCATCGCTGATTTCGTCGCCGACTTGCGCGCGCCTACGCCCTCGGCCGCAGCTGAGCTGATCACTGAAGCGCAACATAAGATTGCCGAGCACCTCGCCACGCAAACGCACCGTCTGGAGCGCGCCGCCCGTTTTCAGCTCTTGCAGGCGCGGCAGCGGTTGAGCCGCATGCCCGTGAGCCGCACCGAATCGAGAATGTGGACGCTTTTGCATCAAGTGGAACAACGGCTCGACGAGCTTGCGTTTCGGGCCCAAGCCACCCTGCAGGCGCAAATTCGCGCGCGATGCGATCGCGTGGCCGAGTTAAGCTCCACCGTACTGCGCCACGATCCGAGGCAAAGCCTGGCCCATGCGCGCGGGCATATGGCCGATTATCGGGCGCGGATCGATCGCGCCGTGGAGCGGCTCATGGAGGGCTCTGCGGCAAGACTGGCCGCCTTGGATGCGCGACTGCGCGCGCTCTCCCCGCTCGCCGTGCTCGGTCGCGGCTACGCATTGGTGCTCACGGCAGACGGAGCCATCGTTCGCTCCGCTGCGCGAATCTCCGCCGGCGATCACGTCACTACGCGCCTGGCGGAAGGC
>JASHUH010000514.1 GCA_030040115.1 Acidobacteriaceae bacterium
GGCCGGCGTGTACGGCAAGAGTCGAGTATCGATATTGGGACATGATTTCCAGGGGTGCGGCGAATCTCCTGATTTCTAGCTTATCGCGGCGGCGAGGTCGAGGGCCGCGAAGTAAACCGTTGCCTGCGGTTGGGCATCCAACTCATCTACTTGTGGCCGGGGGCTTCGACGCGATCACTTCAAGCCGCCATGCCGGGGGGCGCCATGGTCGGTCGTCCATTTTGGTCGGGTCAACTGAAAATCTCGTTGGTTTCCATCGGCGTTCAGCTCTTTCCCGCGGTGAGTTCTCAGGCTGGCATCAGCTTCCATCAAATTGATCGCTCCACCGGTCAGCGGGTGCGGCGCCTGAATGTTATCAACGAGGACCAGCCGGTAGAGAACTCCGAAATCGTCAAAGGATATGAAGTCAGCAAGGGCAAATACCTCACGATCGAGCCGGATGAGATTGCAAAACTGCGCATCGAAACGAAGCGCGTGATCGAAATTCGCCAGTTTGTCGATCTCAGCGAGCTGGCGCCGGCGATTTTTGAGAAACCATACTTCGTTGTCCCCGATCCCAAAGAATCGCCGGAGGCGTTTGCGGTCGTGCGCAAGGCTATGGAACAGGCCGGCAAAACCGCGCTAGGCGAGGTGACGTTTAGCGGGCGCGAGCACCTGGTGGCGATTGCGGCGCCCCCTGAAAAATCATCGCGCGGGATGATGGCGTATATGCTCCGCTACGCGGAAGAACTGCGCAAAGCCGAAGATTACTTCTCAGAGATTGCCAACGTGGAAGTCGACAAGAAGCAACTGGCGATGGCCGGCGATCTGATTCAGGCCTATTCGTCGCCTTTCAAGCTGGACACGTTCCAGGACGACTATGAAGCGGCGTTCCGCGCGCTTATTGAAGCCAAGCGAAAGCACATGCCGCTGCCGCTCGAAGAAGAAGCGCCGCAGCGGGCGAGGGCGATTGGCCTTATGGATGCGCTGCGCGAAAGCCTGCAACAGGCCAGGCAGCCCGAAGACGGAAAACGCGCCGGCGCGGAGCGAACCGGCCGCGCGCAGAAAAAAGGTCCGGTGCTGGTGAAGCCTCGGCGCAAGCGCAAGGCCGCATAATATGGCCAGACAAGCCCTCTCGAAATCCAAGGCCGCGGAGGCGGTCCAGCGGCAATTGGGGCGCTACCGCGCCATGCGCGACTTCAGCCTAACCGCGGAGCCGCGCGGCGATGGCGCAAAGGTGGCGCGCGCCACGGGAGGGCTGCCGTTCGTGGTGCAAAAGCACGCGGCCACGCGATTGCACTACGACTTCAGGCTGGGATGGCGCGGCGTGCTCAAGAGCTGGGCGGTGACCAAGGGCCCGAGCTACTTTCCCGGAGACCGCCGGCTAGCCGTGCAGGTGGAAGACCATCCGATGGAGTACGGAGGCTTCGAGGGCACAATTCCTAAAGGCCAATACGGCGGCGGAACGGTGATGGTTTGGGATTTCGGGGAGTGGAAGCCGCTGGGCGACGTCGATCGCGGCCTGGCCGACGGCCATTTGAAGTTCGAACTGAACGGAAATAAGCTTCGCGGGCGCTGGGCGTTGGTGCGTATGCATGGTCACGGCGAAAGGGTGGACAAGCCGAATTGGCTGCTGATCAAAGATCGCGATGAATTTGCGCAAAAGGCCGGGGAGCCCGCGATTACCGAGGAGTCTCCCAACAGCGCGATGACCCGGCGGACTATGGAACAGATAGCCGAAAACGCGGACGCTGTGTGGGACTCGAAAGAAGGGCTTTTGCCGAGTGCGGCGAATGGCGCGCACCGAACCGCAGGCGCCAAGAAGTCGGCGCGCAAGGCGAGGCGTCGTCACAAAGCAAATGCGGTTTCGACCCGGAGAACCGGGGCAGGCAAGGGCGCGGCAATCGACGCGCGGATGAGCCGACTCTTGCGGTCGGCGGCTCACGAGAGGTTTCCGGGATTTTTGTCGCCGCAGTTGGCGCAACCGGCGGCCACGGCGCCCAGCGGCGACGATTGGGTTCACGAATTGAAGCTGGATGGTTACCGGATTCAAATCCAGGTGCGCGCGCAGGCGCGGGACGGGGCAGGACGGCGGGACGCGAGGCTGCTCACACGCAAGGGCGTAGACTGGACTGCGCGCATGCCGGATATCGCGCGGGCCGCCGCGGGACTGTCCTGTGAAAGCGCCATCCTCGATGGCGAGGTAGTGGCTTTGGACGAACGAGGCGGCGCAAATTTTGCAGACTTACAAGCCGCGTTTCATGAAGGCCGGCAACATTACCTCACGTACTTTGCCTTTGACCTGCTGCACCTGAACGGCCATAATCTGCGCGAATCGCCGCTGCTGGAGCGGAAGGAGCTTTTGACTCGGTTGCTGGTGGACGCCGGGGAAAATTCGCCGTTGCGCTTGAGCGAACATTTCGATGCCGATGGACGCAAAGTTTTCGACAAGGCCTGCGCCCTGGGCGCGGAGGGAATCGTGTCCAAACTCGCGCAGGCCAAGTATGCCTCCACTCGAAGCGGCGCGTGGCTCAAAGTAAAGTGCACTGGAGAACAGGAGTTCGTCATCGGTGGGTTCACGCCCCCCTCGAATGGCGGGCATGGAATTGGGGCCTTGCTGATCGGCTACTATGAAAAGGGCAAGCTGGTGTACGCGGGGCGCTCGGGAACGGGGTTCACGCAGCGAACCCAGCGCAGCTTGCGCACGCAACTCGATGCGCTCATCCGCAAAACGCCAGCCTTCGCCGAGATTCCGCGCGAGGCGCGCCGCGATGCGCGATGGGTCGAGCCCCAACTGGTGGCGCAGATAGCTTTCTCAACATGGACCCGAGATAACCTGGTGCGACAGGCGTCGTTCAAGGGATTGCGCGAGGATAAGCCGGCGAACGAAGTGACGCGTGAGATGGCTAGTTCGCCGCCGGCGTCTTCTCGGAATGACCCTGCGGCGGGAGGCGCAGAACGGCAACCCCACGGGACCGGAGCGACGGCATTGGCGATTACGCATCCCGAAAAAATCCTGGACGCGGAGAGCGGGCTCACCAAGCAGATGCTGGCGGACTACTTTCTGGCAGTTGCGAAGCGGATGCTGCCGCACATTGCGGACCGGCCGCTGAGCGTGGTGCGCTGCCCGGACGGCAGCAGTAAGCCGTGCTTTTTCCAAAAGCACGTGGGGCGGGGACTACCTGAGGGGATCCGCGCGGTTGCGGTAGAGAATCGCAAATCCGGGGAAAAGGAAGAATATCTGACCCTAAATCGCGCCGAAGGGTTGGCAGGCATGGCGCAGATGGGCGTGTTGGAGATTCACCCCTGGGGGTCGCGCAATGAATCTCTCGAAAAGCCGGACCGCATCGTCTTCGATCTTGATCCCGACGCCGCGATCAATTGGGCAACGCTGGCGGCGAGCGCGGAAAAATTGCGCGCGCGACTCAAAAAACTGCATCTGCAAAGCTTTGTCAAGAGCACCGGCGGCAAGGGGTTGCATGTGGTCGTCGCCATCGAGCCGGAGCACGAGTGGCCGCTGGTCAAGCAATTTGCGCATGCGGTGGTGCTGGCGATGGAGGCGGAACAGCCCAAGCTTTACATCACGAAAATGAGCAAGGCCGCACGCGCGAACCGAATTTATCTCGATTACTTGCGCAATGACCGCGGTTCGACTTCGATTGCCCCGTTTTCACCGGGCGCGCGGAGCGGAGCGCCGGTGGCGATTACCCTGGATTGGATGGAATTGCAGTTGGACGCGGCGCCGCGATTTCACGTAGCCGATTTTGCCGACTGGCAATCGCGGCTGAAGCGCGATCCGTGGCAGGCGATGACGAAAAAGAGCCAACGCCTTTCCGCGGAGGCGCTGCGCGCCGCGGGGGTAAAGCAGGGTGCGGGTTCCGGTTAAGCCGTCGCGGGGCCAAAGTGCTCGGAGCTGCGGGCGCGGTGGCATTTCCGGTCAAAAAAAGTCACCGCGCGATCTCGGGACACAGGATAAGCTCTGAAGCTTTTTCAGGCCGCTTTGCTCCGTTCTTTTTCTCGCAGGTCCCGAGTGACACGAACGGACAGCAATTTCCTTGCTTTTTCGAGGTTGCGCCGCTGCGAGGGGTTGAGCCGCCTGCCGGCGTAATTGATGTAAAAAGTGAGTAGCCTCATGCCCGACGCAGGACCTTGCGGCGAAACTTCCTTGGAGGCAAGCGACTCAGCTATGACTTCCGGCCCCTGGCTGAACAAGTTTGCGCGCGGATGCGCGCACTCTACATTTGACTCCGGGCCCCTGCGGCCATTCTTGATATCGGCCATTCCAGTGTTCTCCTTCCTTTTCGGCTAAAAGATGATCAAGTTCGTGCTTTTTCTTACTTTCCCGCGGCCTTTACGCTCGAAGCGCGGCACTCCTTATTTGGCGACGTCGTGCTGATGGCTTTTGCCACCTGCTCGGCGAGGCGAAGGTGTTCAGCGATGATTGGCTCTTCTTGCCTGGCGCCTGCTTCACTTCGGGGCGGATGGCGGTTTTTATTTCGTTCCGGTACATTGCGGCAACGCAACACACAACGGGTTTCGAAGCTTTGAGCTCTTCCTTATGTAAACCCGACGACTCCGAAGTTCGCTCGCAGAGCCTTAACCGCTGTGATGCTTTGTGATTGCGGGCTGTTGCTCCCCGAGCCTTCCCCGCGGCCGGTGACCTTGCGCACGTTGTCTTCAAACTGCGTCGTTCGCGACCAAACTCTCTACGGATCGAACTTCGGAATGCCGAGAGACAGAGGGCTCAATTACGCAAGTTCATACTGAATGGCTGGCCTGTTCCGCTCGCCTGTCGAATATCGCGCCTTATGAGTTCGCGTTGGCACGCGCTTGGCCGAAGTACTGCGCGACGGTTCTGAGAAAGGGCAACGCCGCGTGTGGCGGGGGGACATTACCGCTGAGGATCTGCTCGAAGGGATGGACCGCGCCATAGAGCTCGTCGGTATTGGAGGCGTTCTGGCTTACGCTGACGCCGCTCAAATCGACGCCAGCGAAAATGCCCCGGCTGCGCGACCAGGTGAGCAACTCGGATCGCATGCTCAGATCCGTCGCGGCCGAAGCTTTGCGGCCTACCGGTCCAGCCGCCGCCTGCGCGGAAGCGCCAATCTGGAATTTGTCATTGAGCAGGTCCTGAAAGCCTTTACGATTAACGGCGACGAGAACCAGGTCTGTGCCCGAACCGCCGATCTGAAATCCCCACGACCCTCCAGCCATGCGAATAAACACCGGTCCGCTCCAACCGTGCCCCGTGCGGCAGGTGACGACACCTTGCCCGTACTCCGCGCCGAAGATAAATGCCCCTTTAATCAACCCCGGAACCACAGCGATGCAGTAGGCTTTCCTGGCGATCGCGTCGGGAATGGTATCTTTGCCGCGCATAATCGATTGCAAAGTATCTTGCGCTGCTTCGAGCCGGTTGTCTAGCTTCTGCAAATCATCCGCGCGGGCGGAGATCGACGTTCCCCACAATGCCACGATGAACATCAAGCCGATGAGCCGTCTCATCTTTATCTCCTGCAGCATGAACTCAACATATGCCGCTCGCCTATCTTGCTAGATGCAGAGGCGGAGATCGGAGGAGGCTTGTTTTGCGGAAAAGACGGTGGAAGGCGGCGTGGGAAAGTTCTGTCTGGGCTCGGTTACGCGGTGAATGCCCGACCTAAATTCCGAGATCGAGGCCAAAATGCGGATCGGCGCGCGTCCCGCTGACGCGAATAGGAATTTGGGTTCCGCGTCCCCGTTTGTAGAAAAACGGATCCAGCGGCCTGAGAAGGATGGACTTCCATCCTGTGAACATTTTGGGTAGTTTGGCGTCAAGCCGAGCAAAGCCATGGAAATCGAGTTGTCCCCCCTGCGTCGTATATATTCCGTGAAGCACAACGTCGGCTCCGGGAACGCTGAAGCTCAAATAGGAAAAGGAAATGGTTCCTGCTCCCAAAGAAAAATTGCCGCTCAATTGGGAAACGATACCGGGCGCCGAAATTGGATCACCGAGTTTCGCCGCAGCGCGGGCCTGCTTTGCTTTTTTGGGTTTTCCCTGGCCGCGCATGCTGATCTCGTCTACTGCCGCTTGAAATTTGGCGTCGATAAACCGCGCATGTTCGATGGAAAACGAACCAGTTAGTTTAAGCC
>JASHUH010000515.1 GCA_030040115.1 Acidobacteriaceae bacterium
AATGGGCCTGTGCATCATCCCGGCGGTTACCCCCGCGAATCGAGCATACAACGGCCCCACTCCGCTATAGAAATCCGTGCGCGCCGCTCAGTTTGGTGCGCACGGTGAAGAGGACCGCTGAAAGCTAGCTAACGGCGCTGGTCAATGTCGAGGAACCCTTTGCCACCAGCCTCCAAAATAAGAGAGCGAAGCCCTTATACAGCTTCGGCAAACTCTTTTTTGGGAGCGGTCAACTCCAGTTGATCGATGGAGCATCCCACGAGTCGATCTTCACTTTGGGTTCTGGTGGGTTATACGCTCCCTAGTCGCCCCGTCCAAAGCCTCGAGGATTCTGCGCATCGCATCCTTTCTCTACCGCTACCATACCGCGGCCCGGCCGCCCGTCCGCAAATTGACCGGAATCAATTGGGAACGATAAAATTGAAGAGTTTGGCGATGCACGCCGCTGCCTGTATCCGCCCCAAGCACAGAGAGATTCAAGCAATTCGCGCCCGGCTCCTGAGGTCAGCGCGCGGGAGGATTTTATTATGTACGCAATCATACGCACTGGCGGCAAGCAGTACCGCGTAGCCCCGGGCGACGTGGTGAAAATCGAGAGCCTACCCAGCGAGGACCAGACCGTTGAATTCAGTGACGTGCTGGCGGTTTCCGGCGAGCCGGGAACCTTGGCCAAACCAGGCGCCGCCAAGGTGACGGCCGAAGTGATCGGCGAAGGACGGGGGGACAAGATCCTGGTGTTCCACTTCAAACGCAAGAAGCAATACAAGAAGCTGCGTGGGCACCGGCAAAGTTTCACTGAGGTCCGCATCAAGGCGATTGAAGCCGACGGCGTAACCTATACAGCGGCAAGCTAAGGAAGCCTGCCGCCGTTTGCTCCTAGTCTCCGGCTTTCACCACCCGCATTTTTGCACACGGAACGGAGATTTTGCGCAGGAAGCCCGAAAAAGCTAAGGGCTAGAAGCTAGCAGCTAGAAACTGATTTTCCAAAGGGGATTCGACAATGGCGCACAAAAAAGGTGGAGGCAGCTCCACAAATGGTCGCGACTCCAATGCCCAGCGGCTGGGCGTGAAGGTCTTCGCCGGCGAACTGGTGACCGGGGGCTCGATTATCATGCGGCAACGCGGCACACGCATCAAGCCCGGGCGCAACGTCGGCATTGGCTCCGACGACACGCTCTTCGCCAAGATTACGGGACGCGTGAAATTTACTGACCGTGGTCAGCGTGGCCGCTTTGCCTCAGTTGAGCCGGTAGGATCCGAGTAGGGCCTGCCGCCACCCGCCCCATGCGCGGCCGAAAGGCGCGTTTACTCGCGTTCCGCGACTCATCCTGCCGCATAAACGCCAAAGGCCACGGCTTCCGCCGCGGCCTCTGTTTTCTTGTTCCTTCGGTCCCTGCTTTTACATCTCCGATTCTCGCCCTGCTAAATTTCGATTCAGGACCTTCTCGACCACCTTCTCCACATCGGTGAGGAAGAAGCTATTGGCAGGCTGCTGTACGGCGACTTGGGTTCCCGTGTGACCCAGCGCGGAGGCAATCTCGTTCCAGCGGTAAATGGTTGAGCTGGCCGGCATCACCACGGGTTTGCGGGCCGGTTCCGGCCACGCGCAATACACCGTCCAGATAAGCAGCGCCGCCAGGACCAGCGCCTCATAGGCGAATTGCAAAGGCGCGGTGAGGCTGACGTGCGCGGACACCAGGGAAGCGAAGGTGAAGTCGTTTGCCGACATCAGGCCGAAGCCGAGCGCGATGCCGAAGGCGGCATCGCGGGCTGAAAGCCGCAACGCGTTCATACCGAGGCAGAGAAAAGCCAGTAAGCACAAAGCCAAAACACCCACGGCGCGCATCAACCCGTCGGCTACCTCGGGGATAATGTGCGCGCCGAAGTGAACAAAGGAAATCGAAAAGAAGGTGACGATGAGGGAAATCAGGATCGCCCAGCGGAATAAGGCCAAGCCGATCCGCATCAACCCCGGAAAAGCGGAAAGCGCGGAACGGAAAACCTCAAGGCAGATGAAGAACAGAAGCGCCGCGCTGACGATGTAGATGGTCCAGTAAGAAAAGAAGTAAACACTGAAGTAAGCGTGGCCCCACGGCCGTGACTGGGCGTATAGCTCAGCCAGCAGAATGGGCGTCGAGGCCACGTGTAGCGCAAGGTAAGCGCCCATCGCGGGAAAGCGGCGGGCGAGCCGTTTCTTCCAGAAAAGAAGGCCGAGCGCGACCCACAGAAAAAACTCGGACACGCTCATCGCCAACATCACAAACCCGGAGCTCATTTGGATCGGAACCTACCTGAAAGCCTTCTCAGAATAGCGCCAATAGCCTCGGGGACTCAATCACAAAAGGGTAACTGCCGGATGGCACTTTTGTGCTATGAAGAACTGTAGATTAGTTTCCGGGTGGCGGCGTGTTGCCGCAGGTGGGTACGCCCGGTCCGCATTGAGGAACCGGTAAGCCCAGAGGCCCGGGTCCGAACGCGGAGGCCGACAGAGGCCCGGCAATTGAGCTCACAGAAGCTGAAGTGACCGAAGCTCCAGTTAACCCGGCAAAGACCACCACCAGTGTGAAGACGCGAATAGCAACTTTCATCGTTAGTAACCTCGCGGCCCGAAATTCGAATCTTCAGGCACGCTTGCATCATACTCGAAATCGAGAGTTAAGTCCATCCTTCTCTTTTAGATATCCACAGGTAATCTATATAGTTACTGAAGTCACCTCACAGACC
>JASHUH010000516.1 GCA_030040115.1 Acidobacteriaceae bacterium
CGCTGATGGCCGTGAACCGCGTCGCCGGCATGGTGCTGCCGTTTGTTTCCAAGCCGCTCCTGGACAAGGTGCTGTCGCCGGTCCGTCCGCAGCCGGAGCTGTTGCCGCGCATCATCGGCGTGGTCCTCGCGGCCACGGTGGTGCAGGCCATTACCTCCTACGCGCTTACGCAACTGCTCTCGATCGCCGGCCAGCGCCTGATCGCGGACATGCGCCGCGAAGTGCAGCGTCACGTCGGCTTGCTCTCCGTCGCCTACTACGACGAGAACCGCACGGGTACGCTTGTCGCCCGCATCATGACCGATGTGGAAGGCGTACGCAATCTGATCGGCACCGGGCTCATCCAGTTTGTCGGCGGCCTCTTCACCGCGGCCATGGTCTTCTTCTTCCTGCTTTATCGCAGCGCCGCGGTCACGCTCACGGTTTTTGCCGTTGTCGGCGCGTTCGTGGTGTTTTTGCAATATGGCTTCAAGGTGATCCGGCCCATCTTCCGCGAGCGCGGCAAAATCAACGCCGAGGTCACCGGCCGCCTCACGGAGTCGCTGGGCGGCGTGCGCGTGGTCAAGGGTTATCACGCGGAGGAACGTGAGCACAACGTCTTTTCCGTCGGGGTGGACCGCCTTCTGGCCAACGTGATGAAGTCGCTGACCATGACCACCGTGCTTTCGTCAGCTTCCACCACGGTGCTGGGGATTGTTTCGGCGCTGGTGATGTGGCTGGGCGGCCATCTTGTCCTTCATAGCGCCTGGACCACTGGCGACTACTTCGAATACAACATGTTTCTGGCTTTCATGATCGCGCCCGTCTTCCAGATCGTGAATGTGGGCACGCAGTTGACCGAGGCGTTTGCCGGCCTCGACCGCACCAACGAGCTGCTGGCCGAGCTCGAAGAAAACCAGGTTCCCGGCCGCACCATCAAGATGCCGCCTATCCAGGGCACGGTCCGTTTCGAAAATGTGGAGTTTGCCTACACGCCAGGCAAGCCGGTGCTGCACGGCGTCAGCTTTTTGGCGGAGCCAGGATCGGTGACTGCGCTGGTCGGCTCCTCAGGCTCGGGCAAGTCCACCATCATCAGCCTGCTCTGCGCCTTCCACAGCCCTGCGGGCGGCAGGGTTTTGGTGGATGGCATCGACCTGTCTACAGTCGATCTGCACACCTTCCGCTCCCAACTGGGCGTGGTGCTGCAGGATTCGTTTCTCTTTGATGGAACCATCCGTGAGAACGTCCTGTTTTCCCGGCCCGAAGCGACCGAAGGCCAATTCCTTGCCGCCTGCCGCACGGCGCGGGTGGACGAGTTTGCCGAACGCTTTGCCGAGAGCTACGACACCATCGTGGGCGAGCGCGGCGTGAAGCTCTCCGGCGGCCAGCGGCAGCGTCTCTCCATTGCGCGCGCGCTGTTGGCACAGCCGCGCATTCTGATTCTCGACGAAGCCACCAGCTCGCTCGATTCCGAGTCCGAAGCCATGATTCAGGCGGGCTTGAACCAACTGATGCAGGGCCGCACCACGTTCGTCATTGCGCACCGGCTCTCGACCATTCGCCGCGCCGATCAGATTCTGGTGGTCGAGCAGGGGCTGATTGTGGAACGCGGCAACCATGCCGAACTCTTCGCTCTGGGCGGCCGCTACTACGATCTGTATACGCGTCAGCACGGGCTGGAAGCGAACCTGTTCCTGGCTCCCGGCGAAGGCGACGCGGTGCCGGCATAATCGGTTATTCGCACTGTCACCCTCGCCGGGAACGAGACTCCTTTCTTGGCCGATATGCTTTTCGGCTGCCAAACGCAACGTTGGGGCCCTGCTGAGGCATCAGCGTACCACGAATTGACATGAATCCCCATATTCTGAGAACCTGAAACTGTAATTCATAGGCAGTAAAGGAACAATGATGCGCGGAGCCAACCCACCACACGGCACTTATAAAGTACAAGCCCTCGATCGGGCCTTTGCCGTTCTCGATCTGCTGGGAGAAAGCGACACGCCACTGGGTTTGGCGCAGGTGGCTTCGTCGTTGCAATTGCACAAAAGCACGGCGCATCGGTTTTTGATGGTGCTGGAGCGACACCGGATGGTGGAGCGCACCCCCAACGGCAAGTTCCGCCTGGGACTGCGCCTTTTCGACTTCGGCAACCGGGCCATTGAGCAATATGACCTCCGCGAGCGGGCGCAGCCACACTTGCGCCGCCTGGTGGCCGAGACGGAGGAGACGGCTCACCTCTGCATTCTTGAGGCCGCGCGCATGATCTACATCGATAAAATTGAGCCGGCGCGCTCGGTGCGCATGATCACCCGCATCGGAGCCAGCAATCCAGTGCATTGCACCTCGGTAGGGAAGGCGATTCTCGCGTTTCTGCCGGAAGACCGGACCGCCGAGATTATTCGCCGTATCCGCTTCGAGCGGATGACGCATCGCACCATCGTTACGCTGGAGGCGTTCCGGGTGGAACTGGAAAAAACGCGCCGGCGTGGCTACGCCGTGGACGACGAGGAACTCGAAGAGGGTCTGCGCTGCATCGCGGTTCCGGTGCTGGACGCACAGCGGCAACCAGTGGCCGCAGTGAGCGTTTCCGGGCCATCGTTCCGGGTGACTGCGCAAAAGCTGCCTTCGATCGCCAACCATCTCCTGCAGTGCGTCCGCGGGATCTCGGCGGACATGGGCTACCTTCCCAGCCGGATGAGTCGCACGGCTCTGTCGGCGTAGGCGGATGGTCGCAGCGCCTGCGCAGCTCCCGTGACCGGCTAGAACTTTCCCTCGAATGACCGGAACCGCCGTTCCAGCTCCCATTGCGCGGCAGCCTTAGGATTTCCATCGAGAAACGCCTTGCACCTGGCCGAAGGCCGCACCGTTCCGGCGATCTGGTCCCGGCAGGCAGACGCCACTTCGCCAAAGCGATCCGGCTCCTCCCACAAACTCGTCCCCGGCAAAAAACTGTGCTCCATCCCGGCGCGCGCCAGTTGTTTCAGGTCTGCGTAGTTCAAGTGGTAATCGAGCGCCGCGCGCACATATTCGTGCGTAAGGTCGATGCGGCTTACGCCTTCGTCATCGGTCGAGAGCGCCACGGGTACGTGCGCGGCGCGATAGATGGGGAACGGATGAGCTGCGCCCTTGATGCCCAAAATGCCCTCGTTCGAGCTCAGGTTGATTTCCACCATCACGTGTTGTTCGGCCATTTCCCGAAGCAGTCCCCACGGGTCCACTTCGTACATCACATCGACTCCGTGCCCGATGCGCTCTGCGTAGCCAAGCTCCACCGCCTGCCGGATGTGGAAACGCAATCCTTCCGGCGGCACGAGTCCGGGGGCCAGCTCGCCGGCGTGCAACGTGATGTGAACCCGCGGATACACCGAGTGCAGATAGCCCACCATCTTCATTTGCAGCGTGTAATCGCGCATGGAAACGAGCCCGTCTTCCGGCATCACAAAGTTAATTCCGACAAACCCGCCGCCCTTGCCGGTCTTGTCCGCATCCATGCTGGCCTGGACCGTTTCAAAACCAAGCAGCGATTGTGCGAAAACCTGCTGCGGCGGGTTGCCGCGCAGGATTTGGTAAATATATCGAACTTCGACTGCGCACCCAGCCGTAGCCTCCGGCGTTCCGCAATGCTCCAGCCGCTGCCGCTCGGCCTCGGCCTGGCGCACATCTTCCCGGTCCCGAGCGATTTCATCGCGCAACCCGCGCTCAATCAGCTCCTGACGCAGATGCGCAAAAGCCTCCGGCTCCGCGTGCGCCAGCTCCGGGTTCCAGCCAAGGGCATTGGCAATCTGCGCCGCGTGACTGAACAGCGGCGTCTCCATCAGTTCCAGGTACTGCTGGTTTTGCGCCGCTGCCCGCCTGGCCACCTCGTCCACCCATTCGCTGATGTGGCTCTTGCGCAGGCCCCCAAAATGCGCAAACGTGGCGAAAAACTGGTCATGGCCGCTCCAGCCGGAAGTGGGCACAAAGTTGCGCATCGAAAAGGCGTCAATCAGCCGGTCATAAAGCGTCTGGTTCGCCGCGCTGATGTTCCCCGAGAGATCCTTGGCTGCCACCAGACCTCCGGCGCAGGGTGGTTGGGCAAACGCAAGCGCCGCCGGGTCCACGCACAACCCGTCCTCGCCTGCGTCGCGAATAAACGTCTCGGCGTACACGGCCCCGGAAAGGTGCACATGCAGGTCCGCGCCTTTGGGGAATCCCTCCAGAAATGCGCGCACCGCCAGTGGTCCCTGGCGCAAGGCAGCTTGATAGGCTTGGGCGGTGCGTGCTTCGCCTCGTGGAGCGGCCGCCGCATCCGGTGCGCGCATGGTGGGCGGCTGGCTGAACACGGTGGTTGCGAGGACGGCGAAAAGCCAACCGAGAGCCCGGTAAGAGTGGCGCATGATTGCCTTTCAGTGTAGACCAGTTTCGGCGTCACCGCTTCGGTCAACGCCGACTGTCGCTGCGCATCTCGCGATAGAATTTCGCCACCTCTGTGCAACCTGCCCCTTTTCAGGGTTTCTGGAAGCGACCCGCGAGGCGATGAAGAGCGCTGCCACCACCCGGTTTGGCCGCTCAAACGGAACTTGCTATACTGTCGCTCAGTTGCTGCAGCGCATTGTTCGTGGACTCGCCCACCTCCACCGGCAACCCCGGAATCCGCGCAGGAAATTGCAACTCCCGGTTTTGCACTGAGGCCAGGTAGCTCAGTGGTAGAGCGCGGCCCTGAAAAGGCCGGCGTCGGCGGTTCAATCCCGTCCCTGGCCACCACATCCTAAACAACTTAGCGAAAACCAAAGACGAGAGATTTCAGGCGAACGAACAATACACGAACATCGCGTCACGCGGTGTTCGCTTGTTCGTGAGTTTCCAGCTCCATCAGCTTCCAAAGTTCGCGTGCTGTGTTGCCGGTTCGAGCGATGTGCTTCCGCCCGAGTTTTGCATAACGCTCCGTCATCTTGATGTTCGAGTGTCCGAGAATCTTGGCAAGTTCATAGAGATCGCCGCCGTTCATCATGTACCAGGACGCGAAGGTGTGACGCAGATCGTGGAAGCGGAATTTTGAGATCTTTGCCCGCTTGAGCAAGTCCTCGAAACTCCCCTCCAGCCGGCGCCGCCTACCTTCTGCTCCCGCTCGCGGTGGAAAGATGAGATCGTCGGAGAACGTGACCGGATAACGCTTCAGTTCGCTGGCAACTTCGGGAAGCAACGGAACGTAACGCATCTTGCCTCCTTTCAGCTTTGCCCTCACCGCCAACAACCCTTCGTCGTACATCACGTCTGGCCAGCGCGACCCGAAGATCTCCGAAGCGCGCATGCCGGTCGTCAGAGCGATCAGCACAATGAGCCTCATCCTCTGAGTCGTCCGATTCACGTCCTTCGTCCCCCTCCGCAGCCGTTTTTCGTCCAGCGCAGCCTTCAGCCTGCGAAGCTCGCCTTCCGACAGGTATCGCTCGCGTGTATCGTCCGGCCGGCGTACTTCCACGTCGTCAGCCGGATTCCGATCAAGCCCGGTTTCCTTGGACCAGATCGTCGAGGCCTTCTTCATCATGTGGTGCATAACGTTGAAATGCCTCACCGCTGTTCCGTCCGAAAGCCCGCGGAAACCGGTCAAGTTCGCATACCAGCGACTGACGGCGACTCCATCGATCTCCCGGACGAATAGCTTTCCGAGTTCGTTGCGAATTCCTTCCGTGATGCTCTTCTCCCTCTCCGCCGAACGCTTCTTCGATCCGTAATGTTTCCAATACCGGTCAATCAACTCGGACATTCGGAAATTGACTTCCCGTTTCACATCCAGGTGGCGATTTTCGTCCCTGGCCGACATTCGCTTGCGCTCGATCTTCTTTGCAAGCTCCAGCGGGCCATGGACCCGGACACTCTTGTTGCGCCCCGCTTCTCGCCATCGGACCTCGTACAGTCCTTCCGTCAATCTGCAAATGGACATTTCTGCTGCTCCCTTCAGTCAATGGTTTCGATTGTGTGTTGCTCGATGTAGTGATCCAACGCTGCGACATCGAACTTCAACGCACGACCGACCTTGACGGAGGGAACCTCCCGCAACCGCGACTTCTTGTAGATGGTGTCCACTTCGAGGTCGAGGTATTGGGCCGCTTCCCTCACATTCAGGAGCCGCCTACCGATGGTTCCATTTGACACTATTCCACCTGAATGTTTCGAGGGCTTTTCCTTCCGCATTCCGGATTCATGCGACCTCGCAGTACCTCTTCTGTGACGGCCGATCTGGATAAGGCGGAGATCGGCGCGTTCCATCGCGCGAACGGCGTCGTCGCCATGGGTCGAGGAGTTACCGGAGTCCGCGGGCGGAGCATCAGCCTGTTCTTTCGCATCGGGTTTCGCTGGGAAGAGTTCGAGCGAGCTGTGAGATCTGAGAGTGGCGGGGGGCATGATTCACCTCGCGTACCGGCGATTCCGTTCTAAGCAGAGATTCCGGCGAAAATGGCGAGGCGTCCAGTCGATCTTTTTGAACAGGTTTTCAGAAAAAATGACCAGCCCTTAGGAACCGAGCCGAAAGCAAGAGCTTAGGGCGTGTCATCAAATTCGTTATATGCAGAGCCGATAGAGTCTCATAGCGTATTTTTATGGGGATTAGGCGCTATGGACTGCGGGATGACCAGTGGGATCGAATCGAGGGGCTATTACCCGGTCGCAAGGGGAGAATTCGGTAAACCTCGCTCTGTCCGTGATAGAGCGAGGAAAGTTCACGCCCACTTTGGCTGACCAGTTCGATGTCGATCTCACCTTAGCCGCCGCCGAAGTTCGATCTATTATTCCAACCCCAACTACTGGCAATCCCGGATTTCTCGGATTTACAGGTCTCGTGCGTCCAAAGGGGCCGATTACTGGCATCGGCATAAGGGTGATGACATCGCTTCAAGACCAGCCGGTACTCACGCTCCAAGCCGTATTGCTTTGTCACAAAGACGGGAAGCCGGTACGTTACGATCTTGCTGGGGGAAATCCTGTCATTTTCGAGACGATGGAGACTCTCGATCTCGCGCCACTGCGCCTCTATCTGATGACCCAGGAAGCTCCCGACAGAATTACTGTCGAAATCCGGGCCGCGAGGGTAGTGTCCGAAATGTGCGTTGACGAAAAACAGCGGGCGCTTGATATTTCGCTCCCGTCGCACTAGCCTTGGATCATGCCATCCACGAAAGCAGAACTTGCTACCTTGAAGCGGCTCGTCTCCGAAGCTGATCATGTTCTCGCAACCACTCCCGAACTGCCCGAGAACCGCACCCACGCCACACGGGAATACTTGGCTGCCGCGCTCGCCCTGGCCGACGATCTGCTCAAGCAAGCCAAGATGCCCGCTGCTGCTGCCCTGGGGCGCAAAGGCGGTGCCATCGTCGCCAAGCGCGGCTCCGACTACTTCCGCCAACTAGCGGCCCGGCGCAAGACTCACGGCGGTGGCCGGCCACGCAAAGAATCCGACTAGCCTTTCCGCGCGCAAACGATAGAATGGGTCAACTCAAAAACGAAAGCCCGGCGCGATGGCCGGGGCTTCCGACGTGCGGCTGGTTACCCACATCGTAAGCCTTCGCCCGTGCGGGCGCAAGGGTATGCGCGTGGATGATGATCGCCCCTCTCTGATCCCCTACGTCTGGGAAGAGATCGAACAATCGCTGCATGAAGTTGACAAAACGTATTGGGCTGAACTTAGAGAATTGCGGGTGGATCAGCCAACCTCCCCAATGCCTCCAAAACAACCCGAGCACCTTCGGATGATCCTCGGCATTTATGCGACCCGTCTTTTTCTTGCCGAATCGAAGGAATACCCA
>JASHUH010000517.1 GCA_030040115.1 Acidobacteriaceae bacterium
GCTCCGAGTCTCAGCCCAATGGTTCCCCTGCCCCTATTGTTTTCTCGCCTTGACGAAATCGTGAGCTACGGTGCGCACAAACGTCACTGCGCCCGGCGGCACCGCGACGTTGCCTCGCAGAACGTTTTCGAAGCTCTCCGGAGCCCCGTAGTAGGTCTCCGTGTCGTCGTAATTTTGGGTCACGCTGGTGCCGTCCAGATCGATCCCGGCAAAAAGGCCCTTGTTGCGCGAGTAGCTCAAGAGCTCTGCGTTCATTTTCCAATCGGTTGACGCCTGTCCCGCTCGGCCCACCGGTCCCGCCGCGGCCGAAGCGTCTCCGCCGATCTTAAACTTGTTCTTAAGCAGGTCCTGGAAGCCGCGATCGTTGACCGCCACCAGGACGAGGTCTGTGGACTGCCCGCCGATTTGAAAGCCAAACGAGCCGCCGGCCATGCGGATAAAGACCGGACCGCTCCAGCCGTGGCCGGTGCGGCAAGTCACCACGCCCTGTCCGTATTGCGCGCCAAAGACAAAAGCTCCCTTCACTAATCCGGGAACCACGGCGACGCACGTCGCCGCATGGAGAATGTCCAGGGGAATGGTGCGGTCTTGCGCGCCCATGATCTGGTCGAGCACCACCTTTGCCTGATCTATGCGATTCTGCAAGTCCTCTCGCGAGGAAGCCGCAAAGGCCATGGACGTCGTGAGAAAGCAGATGCAGATGGAGACGACAATCTTCTTCATAAATCCGTTCCTTTACTCCGCGGACCACTTGCCGCGGATGCGTAATTCTGGTGTCAAGTCCCAAAGCCGCAACCTTACTCTGCAACCGGCTGGCGCGGCTTGGGAAAGGGAAGAGGGCGCTCAGTAATGACCCGCCTATGTGCAACAGCCTACAGCATTGCCGCGGGGCCGCGCACCCCAACTGATGAAAAACGAGCCGCCGAACCCTCGGCTTGCGTCCCAGCCAGGATGGGGAGAATCGGACCGGATGCTCCACTGGGCGCAGAGACGCGCTGACGAGCAAGAACAGGCGTGGGTCGGGAAGGTGCGCCGAATCGACCTTGCGCCAAGCCGCGCCCCTTGCGAGGGAGATCCGTTGCAGGGGGAAAGATAAAGGGGAGGACTGGCTCTCAACGCAAATCTCGCCGTCATGGTGAGGGGGAGTGGAAAAAAAGAGGAGTTCCCGCGCACATTGAGATGTCGCCTGGGAACTCCTTTCCCCAGATCTGCGTTGTTTCTATGAACAGGGTTGTGGAAACCGGCTAATCCCACAAGAGTACTTAAGGGCATTGCCATTTAGTAATCTATATCAGTAACTAAATGGTTAACGAACAGATTTTACGCGACTCGGCTGGGTTTGCCTTGCTCCAGTGAGGCCAGGTTCATGGCGAACATCGAAAGCTTGATGCGGTTGTCGGCCCCGGTCTTGCGCATGAGGCGGCCCACATAAGCCTTGACGGTGCGTTCCTCAATCCCCAATTGCGCGGCGATTTCGCGATTGGATCGCGCCATCATGATCAATTCGAGCACCTGACGCTCCCGAACCGTGAGCTGTGTGTTGCCCGACAAGCTCGCCTCGGGCACTTTGAGCAGCCGGTCAATAAGCCGTGATAGCAGCCTCCGCGGAGCCCAAATGGATCCGCTGGTGACGACATCGATCGCCTGGCGCACCATTTCGGGGCCGGCGGTGAGATCCAGGTAGGCTCGCGCTCCGACAATAATCGACTTCATCACCAATTCGTCGTCGCCCTGCGGGCCGATGACGATCAGCCGGATGTCGGGGCGGGCCCTCCGGATGGTTTCAAGCGACATGAAGCCGGAAGATGCGTGCAGGTCGATGACGATATATTCAAGCGGCGGACCGGCGAGCAGTTCCTCCGTGCTCCCGGTGACGAGCACGAGCTGCGCCTGGCCCGCTTCCGCGGGCTGCTCGATAATACTCGCCAAGCCCGCGACGCGGATGGGCTCGTCCGCCACCACGCCGATGCGAATGGATCCACCCTTCGCACTCGCCATCCTGTCACTCCCGTCACCGGTAAAGAGAACCAGAAAATAAGGCGAACCAAAATTCGATCGGCCGGACACCGGCCGCCCGCGCCGTCACACGTCTTTCATGACCTCCCGCGGCGCCATGGCGGCAGAAGGCCCAAGGGTTGAAAAGGACGTTTTTCTTGCTTTTCGGTGCTGGCCCGTCTTGATCAGCATAGCTGATTTCGAACGTGTGGGAGCCGGCGGGATGGTGAAAAGGACCCGCTTTGATCAGCCCCGTAGGTGTCCGATGAAGGCCGAATTTTAGCTAATTTAGCGACTATTCCCACCCCACCCCCCGATCTGGCGATAAGCGGCCTGTTTTCAGCGGGTTAGGCAACCAAAATCGAGATAAATTTTTGAAAACAAACGAGTTATTTTCAGATTTTAGAAAACAAAGGCCTTGCCGTTTCCAACTCCGGTATTGCCACCGGTTTTGCCGGTTTTGTTCGGTTGCAATCTTTCATGGAACGCCTATGGATTGCCACTGAAGTCAACGATTAGAGATCAGGGATCAGGGGACCAAGGGACCACAGACCAAGGGAACGAGGGAACAAGGGAGCGAGGGAAATCGCGGGGGCGATTTCTGGTGGAGCGATCCCGGCATCCCCGAGCCGGCTGCGCCGGCTCGAGAGCCGTTGGGTTGGCGGAGATTATGCATGGAACGATTATGCTTGAAAACAGAGAAATAACAGGCAGATATGAAGTGCTTTGTTTTCTAGCAGATGCAAGTCTTCCCGCTTGGCAGCTGTTAGCTCTCGCAGGTGGCCGGTCATCGGTTCACCGCCGCCGTTTCATCGCCCGAATGGTGGCTGCATGCTTGTTTCCGGGGATTTCGTGGTTCAGAGTAAAGGTACGATTCGACCGAGAGCGGAGATCGCGCCCTCTCAGGTCTCAAAATCGGGACCTGGGACGCCCGGCAACTCTCCTTTTCGCCGGATGTGTGTGCATCGATTGGCCTTATTGAACTACCGCGAGCGCATTTAACGGAGTCTGGTCAAAAATTTGCGAAGCGTCCTTATCCGCTATAAACGCAAAGAATATGGCGCCGGCAGGAAAACCTTGCGCTCCACTATACCGCGAAAACGTAATCCGCCCGATCGACTCTTTGCTGCCTGTAAAGCGACCGAACCAACCGACTTCTCCGATGCGAAAGGCGAAGAGCCTGTAGCTCGTCACGCTTACACCAACATCCCCACTCAACCGTCTGAAAGTATTGAAATCGATTGGATAATTCCCGCGGATGCGAAGCAGGGTAAAAACATCGCCGGACGTGTAGCCTTGCACGCCCCAGCCCGAGGGGATCGGTTTGGGGTCCGGGGAAGTCAAATACCAGGAGATTAGGTCGGCAGACTCAGGAAGCAATACCGCAAGCATCGCATTTCCTGACCTCGTAACTCCAGCGTAGCTGACATCCAAAGCAAAGTTGGTGTTGGCCGTACACGCTGGTATGCACTTGATGAGCATGTTTTGTCCGCCATTCGATGACGCGCTTGGCTTGAAACTGTGTTGGCGCATTATGTAGACGGCGACAAAAGCGAGAACACATATCCCTGCTATGGCTATCCTCCCGGTTCGGGAAAGAACAAGAGCGAGCGCAAACCTAAAGAACCTTGAGCGCCGCGCTCTACTTTGCGCGCGGCGCTTATCCTCGATGGCCCGAAAAAGCAACTGGAGTTGCTGGCGAAAACCAAGATGCCGGAGCTCGATCGCTTGTTGGCGTGAAAGCGCAGCCAGTTCGTCCGGTAAGTCTTGGGCGCGCGGTACGCTGGCTCCGTCAACGAGAATGGGAAAAACCGGAATGTTTCGTTGCAGCGCCCGTGCGATCTCAAGGCGAACAAAGTCATTCGGGTTGTCCAGACGACGGGCTCCCCGTTCGTCTGTGGCTGCCAACCACTGCTTCCCAATGACTGCGACTAAGATGTCGCATTCCGATACCTTTGCCTGAAGGTATTGATTAAAGTCCTCCCCTGGAGGGATGGTATCGATATCAAAAAACACCTGATTCTTTCCGAAGCGGTCAACCAAGTGATCGCAAATGCGACCAGCGTCGGCTTTGCTGTCATCCCGACGATAGCTGACGAAGATCCTACGCATAACTGCGCCACTTAGTTCACTGTATCTTGCGCACAACTATACCAGAAAAAGCTTGCCCACGACGAGGCCGGCGATTAACTTTCCCTTTATTTCGCCCGATCATGGTGGCGGCGGCAAAATGTTCTCTAGTATCTAGTTGCATAAGTTAGCGTACAGTGATTTGGGATGTTTCTGGAAGACAACCTGCTTCTTCCATTCGAACGGGTGCGCGGTCTGGTTGTAGGTAGCAATAAAGTCGTCCATGTGTTTGCGGAGCTGACCAGGACTGGTGAAGCTGGCCCCGCGCAGCGACTGACTCTGCAAAATGGAGAGCCAGATTTCCACCTGATTCATCCACGACGCGTGCGTGGGCGTGAAATGGAAATGGACATTCTTGTGCCGCGCCAGCCAACGATCGCGTTTGGGCTTATGGGTATTGAGGTTATCGAGGATCACGTGAATTTCGCGGCCAGGATGCTCGGCTACGATTCCGTTCATGAAGTCGAGAAACTCCGTACGGCGGCGGCGCTTGTAATGATCGCCCTTTACCAGCCCGGTAGCCACCTCCAGAGCCGCAAACAGAGTCGTGGCGCCGTGCCGCTTGTAGTCATGCTGAAAGCCCGTGAGCGCTTTGCCGTTGGGCAGCTTCAGCCACCCCTGAGCCCGTTCCAGGGCCTGAATGTGAGGTTTCCCGTCCACGCTCAATACCAGCGCGTGTTCCGGAGGGTTCAGATAAAGACCAACCACATCGGCGGCTTTCCGAGCAAAACAGGGATCGGTTGCGACGCACCAGCTGTGACGCCGTTCCAGCGAAATCCCATGCTTGCGCAGAACGCGCCAGATCTGATCGTCGGAGATGTCTTTCAGCGCCGCAGCCAGCAACGCTCCATTCCAGCGCGCATAGCCTTTAGGTGGCGATTGATCCAACTGCGTCAGAATGCGCCGTTCGCTCTCCACACCGTAAGTTGCTGGTTTACCCGGTCGCGGCGCATCCTGCAAACCGTTCATCCGGTCGTGCAAAAACCGGCCGCACCACTTGCTCGCCGTGGCTGGCCGTGTCTTCATGGCCGCTGCGATCTGCTCGTTGCTGGCCCCGGAAGCTGCCCGCAAAATCACACCGGCCCGAAACACATCCCGCGACGCACTGGTTGGGCGACGCACTACCAACTCCAAATCAGCCTGCTCTTCTGGCGTAAGCGCGATACTTCGAGCCTTCATGCGTTGCACTATACACCATTCGCTCATTGATGCAACTAGATGCTAGTCCGTGCCGGATATCGGCAAAGCATACCCTTAGACTCGGAGGGCGTTCCGATGAAGGCGAGTGGATACTCTATATGATTCTCCTCAGTTATGGCTTC
>JASHUH010000045.1 GCA_030040115.1 Acidobacteriaceae bacterium
TCGGGTGCTGCCTCGCGCTGCGCAGTGCGCAAGATAACGAAGTCGCTCCTCCAAAAGTGGGGCACGGGAATAGCGCTCCACCGCATGTGCCGCTGTGAAGAGTTGCTCGAACATTCAGTCGGGCCTCCACCAAATGATCAACGGCCCCACTCTACGAGTCCAAAATTTATGTGATGTGAGAATTTGAAAAATGTGCGATAAAGGCCACTCCCAGCATGTTACGCAACATTAACTTCATCGCAACATAACGGGTCAACAGATTCGTAACGTCTGGTGGCAAGCCGTACTTCGTATCGGGCCTGCTCGAGCTGAAGATTTAGGCTTTGCCTCTGACCATCTTGCTGCTGGCTCGCGCGGAGAGCCTCTTCAACTGCGGCATCTATTGCTGATGGACTCAGCGCTGCCAGTAACTCCTCCGAGACTTTGCGATCGAAGGCCGCCGAAAGAGATGCACTTTGCCGCACCGTGATTCACGTTGGCGCCTCGGCAGTCATAGCGGGGCACGTTGCCAAGGGTACCGCTATAAGCCACATGAAGCATCCGCCCACAGTGACCGCAACGGATCATTCCGGCCAACAGACTACGGCCGCCCCGGCCGGACTTCCGCTGGAAGCAGCTCTTACTGTGCGCGTTTTCCTGAATCACCATCTGGTTGCACTCGAATTCCCCCCAGCTAACGTAACCGGGATGATGATCACGAATCAACACCAACCAGTTTTCACGCGGTTTCTTGTGGCTATCTGTCTTCTGCGCGCGGCCACAAACCACCCTCGTCCGCACTTCCGTCTTGCCGAAGGCGTAGGTCCCCGCGTACATGGGATTGAGCAAAATGCTGTGGATGGTTCGATAGACGGGCAGGCGCCAGCAAAGCGCTCTGCCGAAGGTGTCATAGCCCATAACCGGCAACACCACGCTTTCACTGCGGAACCACAGCAGCACCTGGCGGGCGCTGCCCAACTCGTCGAACTTTCGAAATACCAAGGCGATGGCTTGTTGCACCCGCAGATCGGGATCCTTTTCGATCTTTCCGTGATGGGTCCAGACGTAGCCGGCGGGAAGAACGAACCGCAGCTCGCCACGGAGCGCCTTTTGCCGGATCGATTCCAGTGAACGCTGACGCAGAAGGTGCAGCTCGAACTCGCTCATCGTTCCGCGCAGCCCCAGCAGCAGGCGATCGTTGATAATCCGTGGATCATACACGCCGTCAGGATCGATGACGAGCGAGCCGACCAATCCGCGCAGTTCGATCAGATGGTGCCAGTCCCGCCCGTTTCGGGCCAGGCGTGATGCCTCGACGCAGAACACCGCTCCGATCTGACCGGCGCAGATTTGGCCTACCAGACGTTGGGAACCGGGCCGCTCGACCAGCCCGGATCCGGTCCGGCCCAGGTCTTCATCGATCACGTCCACGGCGCCGAAGCCCAACTGGCGCGCGTAATCAACCAGCCCATATTGTCGGCGCTGGCTCTCCAGGTTGTGTGCCATCTGAAAGGACGTGGACTGCCGCACATACACGATCGCGGTACGGGACTGATGTTCAGGCGTGATCTTCGACGACATCCTCTCCTCTTTTGCTCGCGGGTTGCGGCGACAGCTGAAACGCAGACAGCAATAGCTGCGCAAGCGCACTTTCAAGCTCCCGGTTTTGGTCCGGACTGAGAATGATCGGCTGCACGAGGGCGGCGGGCTCGATCAACATCATCTGCACTGGTTGTCCCAGTGCTTTGCGGGAAACGTGCATCTTTGACCTCCGACGGAGTGTCTGCCTCTAATGCACGTATTAAACGATGAAGGTCGTTGAGCGCCGCAAGACTCGCCTGTGGACCCCCCGTCGGAAATCCCGCACAGATGGTCTGGTCCATCATCCATGCGGGGACAACTGCGACGGTTCCGTCAGCAAGCTCGCAATGCAGACAAGGACCACACCACGGCCAGGTGGCACGCTTCACAACCCGCAGTTGTTGCCCGACAACGCTATGAACGCGCCTCGGTTCTGGTTACCAGCAACCTGCCCTTCGACGAGTGGGCCGAGATCTTCGGCTCCGAACGGCTCACCGGCGCTTTGCTCGACCGGCTCACCCACCATGTGCACATCCTGGAGATGAACGGCGACAGCTATCGCCTCAAGCAAAGCCGTCGCAAACGCAACCCGCCCTCAGAGCGCTGAACCCTCCCCCGAAACCCTCCTCATTCATCCCTCCCATGAATAGTTGTCTACTCATTGGTTGGATTGGCCTGTTTTCAGGAGGCCAGGACGAAGTTGGGGAAGTCCTCGAACACCCAGTCGTTTTTGAGGGTGTGGTAGATGACTCCCAGGAATTTTCGAGCCAGGGCGATGTTGGCTTTGCCTCCGCCGCGCCGGCGCTGAATGCGTTGATAGAAGTTCTGCAGGAACGGGCTGAAGCGCTTGGCAACGAGCGCGCACTGCACCAAGCAGGTGCGTGCGAGTTTGTTGCCCTGCTTGGTAATGCGCCCGGAGTGTTCTGTCTCGTTGGAGTTCTGGACGCGGGGCACCAGGCCGAGATAGGCAGCCAGCTTGCCCGGGTCGGAGAAGTCCTTGATGTCGCCGATGACGCTCAGCAGTACCGCAGCGCTGACCGGACCGATGCCCTTGATGCTCATCAGGTTTTTATGTCCGGCCAGCTTGGGCCCTTCTTCTTCGATCATCTTCTCCAGTTCGCCGATACTCTCAGTGAGGCTGCGGATCTGGCCCACCAGCACACGAGCTTCGGCCAGCATCAGCGGAGACAGCGGCAAGGCAAGCACCCGCTGCAGCGCCTTGTTGCTGGAGAGCGATTCCCGCTTCAGGTTGATCCCTTCGGCGGAAAGCAGGTTATTGATCTTGGCCTTCAACGCCGATCGCTGCTTGACCAGCAGATCGCGCGTCTGCGCCAGGCGGCTCATCTCTCGTTGGGTTCGTTTCTTCATCCGCACCTCCGGCAATAATCCCTTGGCCAGGTACAGCGCCAGCAGTTCGGCATCGTTCTTGTCGGTCTTCTTGACTGACTGGCTGATCACCTTGAACTGGCTCGGGTTGACCACCGCGACTCGCGCCACCTGCTCCACCACGGCATCGTGGAACAGCCGCGTGTTTCCGGTCGACTCTACTGCCACTTCGCCTTCCTTCCTCAGTTGCGTGGCAAACAGCTTCAGCTCTCGCATCGGCCACTGCCGCAAATACGTCCTTCCATTCTCCAATCGCGTGCACACCGTGAACTGCGTCCGGTGCAGGTCCACTCCCAGGTATCGCTTCATTTCCTCTCCCCTCGCGCTGTGGAGTAGACATGCTCTGCGGCGATCACCACTCTCCCATCCAAGGTCCTCGCGGCCTTACGGTGACGCTTCGGTTGCAGGTCTGACTAATACGAAGTGGGAGTTCCCCCGGCTCTGCCGGGGAGGCAGTCGCAGTTTGACATTTCAGGGAGTCCATCCAGAAAACTTCTCGACGTGAGCCGGCAAAGCACACGAGGAGAAGAAACCGGATGGACGAATATGAGAGCTTAAGC
>JASHUH010000518.1 GCA_030040115.1 Acidobacteriaceae bacterium
TAAATTGATGGGCTGGCCCGGCGTGGGTTCCCGTCTTGTTTTAACCTGCCTTCTCATCGCGTCTTTCGTCAAGTTTTCTCAGATTCACCACTATTCTTTCACATCGATGGCCCGCAACCTCGATCTATTTCTGCAAGATCTCGATGGGAAATCGCGGGGAAATCGCGCCCGCGGCCTCAATCCACCACCAAGTATCCCTGTGCAAGCTCCGTGAACTCCAGTAAATCCTTTTGCATCCAGCTAGCGGATCGGTGCAGCTCTTCCGCCAGCAATCGCGCAACGTCGGGTGCGGCTTGGATGGCCGCCCGCGCATCCAGAAACAATGCTCGCGTGCGCCGCGCCAAAACATCTTCCACCGTCCTCGCCATCTCGCGCCGCGCCGCCCAAACCACCTCGCGGCGACGAAAGGGCAGGCGCGGATCAAGCAGCGCTTCGAGGCCGGGTTCCTGCGCCGAGAGCTCGCGCAGTTTGGGTAAATCAGAACCGTACACCCGCTCCCACTCGCCACAACTTTCTTTCGCATTCAGCGGCGCATCCAGAGTCCAGCCGTGCAGCTTCATGGCCAGCGTTGTCGATTTCCGCTCGGGCAGTGCCCCGATCCGGGCGGCGCGGTCGATCGCATCCTGGCCCATGCGCCGGTAGGTCGTCCATTTTCCCCCGATAACCGTAACCAGCCCCGAAGGCGAAACCAGGATGGTATGGTTCCTGGGCAGCCGCGCGCTGCTCACGCCCTTCTTGCGCACCAGTGGCCGCAAGCCCGACCACACGCTCAGAATCTCCGTGGCCGCGGGCGCGCGCTTCAGATAACGCGCGATATGTTCGCGGAGGAATTCCCTCTCCGCGCGCAGTGACCTCGGCTCGACGGTCACCCGGTCGACTGGTTCGTCCGTGGTTCCTACCAGCGTAGCGCCATGCCAGGGAATCGCGAACAGTACGCGCCCGTCCGCCGTCCTGGGAACCATCAGCGCGGCGTCTCCGGGCAGGAACGAACGCGGCAGAACAAAATGCGTGCCCTGGCTCACCATCAGCAGCGACCCGCGAGGCCGCCCATCGAAAGCCAGCATCTCCTCGGCTTGAGCTCCGGTGGCGTTCACCACCACCTTCGCCAGGAACTCGAAATCCGCGCCCTGTTCGCGTTCCCGCGTCCTGACGCCAATCGTTTTTCCGCCACGCTGAATCAGGCCCGCTGCCTCGACGTAATTGATTCCCACTCCACCCGCGTCCTGGAGCGTGCGCAGCAGCGTGATGGCGTAGCGTGCGTCGTCAAACTGGCCGTCGTGATAGAGAATGCCCCCGCGCAATCCGTTCGCGTTGAGCCCGGGAAGCTTCTCCAGCGTTTCTTCCCGCGACAGTAGCTCCGACCGTCCGAGCGACAGCCTTCCCGATAACTGTTCATAGATTTTGAGCCCCA
Organism: Acidobacteriaceae bacterium; assembly: GCA_030040115.1. Lineage (GTDB taxonomy): Bacteria > Acidobacteriota > Terriglobia > Terriglobales > Acidobacteriaceae > Telmatobacter. Next base: position 1,412 of record JASHUH010000518.1, read on the forward strand.
GGCCGTAGTAAGGCAGGGCGGCATAACTGTAAGCAGGAACCACAAACGAGAGGTCGTGCACCAGGTGCGGCGCGTTCCTCAGCATGTGGCCGCGCTCGCGCAAGGCGTCGAGCACCAGGGTCAAATTGAGTTGCTGCAGATAACGCACGCCGCCATGGACGAGCTTGGTGCTCCGGCTCGAAGTTGCCTTGGCGAAATCGAACCGCTCGATCAGCAAAGTCCGGTAACCACGGCAAGCGGCCTCTACCGCGGCGCCCAAGCCGGTGGCCCCGCCGCCCACCACCACCACATCCCACGGCCTGGTTTCCCTACCGAGCTGTTTCAGGATCTCTTCTCTGGTCATCTCCGGCTAATACGCGACTCCGCCTCAAGTGGGCGTGCGCAGCAGCAAATATCCACCCACCAGGCCAAACAGCACGTCGGCTGACCACGCCGCCAGCGCCGCCGGCAGGTAATCGACGTTACCCATGGCGCCAAAGAGGTTGTTAATCACCCAGTAGCTTAGGGCTACGGCGATGGCCACCGCGATCGCCGTCAGCGAACCGCGCCGCCCCATCGAGAGAGCAAACGGAATCGCCAGCATCGCCATGATCACGGCCACCAGCGGATACGCCAGCTTTTGCCAGAGCGCAACGCGCAGCCGCATGGTGTCAAACCCGCTCTGGCGCAGATCTCGAATATAATTCTCAAGCTGCCCGAAGTTCATCTCTTGCGATTCCAGCGCTTCTTTCTTGAAATAATCCGGCGGCTCGTGAATTTCAGAAAAAGTGGTCTTGCGGAATTCGTGATAATCAACCACATCCGCGCCCTGAATATCGCGCACCCAGCCTCGCTCGAATTCCCACGCATCGGCATGGGCGTCCCAGTAAGCGCGGCTGGCGAAGATGCGCCGCGAGAGTTGAAAGGTCTTGGGATTGAACTCGAACACCGAAAGGTTGGCAAATTCGTAGCCATAAGGATCGAAGAGCTGGTAATAAAAGATGCGGCCGGGCTCGCCAGGACGCGGATGGCCGAAGATCCACTTCTGTTCAGGATGAAGAAAAGTTTGCGCCGGCCGCCCTTTGATGCTGGCGCGCAGCGCTTCCTGGCGGCGATTGGCCTGGGGCAGATAATA
>JASHUH010000519.1 GCA_030040115.1 Acidobacteriaceae bacterium
GAGGTTGTCGCCGGGATTGACGACGAGAGTTGGAGCCTCAACTCCGTTACTTGTCCCGTTATTTGTGACATAGCAGTAGCGCACAAGCCCCTCTGAGTCGGTCACGGTGTAGTAGCCGATCGTGACTTCAAGGACCCCGTTCTGGCTCTGAAGGATAGGCGGATCTGAGATCGTCGAACCCGTCGTATATCGTGCGCAGATCGAATCGGCAGCGGTCGTCCCCGCTGCTGCGGGGGAAAGCAGCTTCGAGAGGTCCCGCGCTGAAACCGCACCGCGGCCAGGGTACTTGCGCTGAGTTTGAGCTGGCGTGATTGCTGCGAAGAGCAGCAGGACCATGCCCATTGGAAAGACAAAACGAAGACGGCACGACAGAGAGACGGCTACGCCCTTCATTTTCTCGCCTCACAAAGGATCGAATCTTTGGCTTCCGACCTGGCGCTGAACGCCGATGGTCCAAAGCTGTGTTGAATCTTTGCGGGCAGGACCCTATAGTGAAGGCAGCCCGCAGTCTATCCGGCTGTTGGTTCCCAGGTCCTCGAGGTTTCTCCGCCAAGAGTCAGCCGCGGGGACCTGGTTTTGGCTCCTGCTGGAGACGTTTCTCCTTCTTCGCAGCGCACGAGCTGCAAAGTCCTCCCACTTCCAATCGCGTTACCTGAATTGCGAACTGGTTTATCGCCGCGATTTCCTGCTTCAATCGCTCAAAAGCCGGAGTCGCAAATTCGATGATCTGCCCGCATTCGAAGCAGGCAAGGTGCAAGTGATCTTGCTGGGTTTTGACCTCGTAGTAATGTTTCTCGCCGTTGAGGTGCATCAGATCGAGCTCATCGATCATGCCCAGGCCCTTGAGCAGCTCGACGGTTCTATAGACTGTGGCGCGATTGATCCTGGGTTCGCGCTCGCGGGCCTGCATCAGCAGACTGGCTACGTCGAGGTGCGCCGTCGCTTCCTGAATGGTCTCGATCAGGGCGCGGCGCTGCGCCGTCATCCGTATTCCCCTGGCTTCGACCTGATTCAGCAATGGGCAGCGTGGAAACAAGAACAATCTCCAGTTGCGAATTAGTCGCAACTATGCAGGCAAGGATAGATATCCGACTAAATCAGTCCTATACCTATATACGACAATTTTGGTCCTTGATTCAAGAGGGTCATGAGAAATTCATCGCTTCCGATTCGCAATGCGGTCCGAAAATGCGATGACCGATTCTGCCTGCAACCGGTACGCGATCGCTCCTGAAGCTGATTCAACGTTTCTCGATGCAGAGCACATCGTGATCCTGATGCAGGAGAACCGGTCGTTCGATCACGCGCTGGGTACGCTCCGTGGTGTACGCGGTTTCAATGACCCGCGCGCGATCCGTTTGCCAAATGGCAACTCGGTATTTGTGCAGACCGATGCATCGGGAGCCTCGTATGCTCCATGGCGGCTGGACATCAAGGACACGCGGATTACCTGGATGGGTTCAATTCCGCACTCGCGCCAAAGCCAGGTGGACGCCTGGAGCGAAGGCTGCCATGATGGTTGGATCGAGGCAAAACGCTCCGGTAATCATGATTACGCCTCCGTGTCCATGACGATGGGGCATTATACGCGAGAGGACCTTCCTTTCTATTACGCGCTTGCCGACGCATTTACCGTGTGTGACATGTTGAAGAGGTAGCCGGCCAGTATCGTCAACGCAGCGGGAACAAAAACATTCGCAATCAAGAGCAGACCGCAAGCCATCTGAAGTCCGAAGAGTATGTGTGCATAGGGCGTGGCTTGCATCACCGCCATATATTCCCGCGCGATTGCCGTGTCGAACGCTGCCGCATGACTGAAGCGAAAAAAGCCGTTCATTCCATCTATGAGAAAGATCAAGCCGAGCGGAACCCGCTGAATGTGGGCAATGATTTTGATAAACCTCCTGGACGGACAGCGATCTGTGACCACCGGCTGGAGTGGTAGTGACTGATTCAGGAAATTGTAAAGACGACTCGCGGTTTACCAGGCGCGCTCCAATGACTCTCCACTTCCGAGAGAGGAACGGCTTTTGTCGCGATGCGCAGATTTGCAGGACCGACCGCATCGAAGGTCTTGCCAATGGCGTCGAGCAGTACCGGCAGCGGCACACTTTTGGCGCCGCTTCCCATCAGCACAATGGGCGATGAACGCAAACCAGCGCCTGGAAGATCAATACTCTCCGCTCCACTTGCGCCACCGACGTGTACGAAGCGGACCGGAGTGGTGTCCTCGACACCTTTGGCAATGGCGGCAATGATGGTCCTTGCACTTTGTCCCCACAGGTAGTCGATAACGACATCGATGCCTCTGCCGAACTCCGCTATCAGCACCTCTTCATACCGCTTGCCGCCGAAAGGGTGAAGCGCACCAAGTGCGAAGGGAACGATGAGATCAGCGCCAAGCAACCTGACTTCCTCCAGCTCGGCTTCATTTCGCCCCGTCGCAATAACCCGCTTAGCCCCCCGATACTTCGCAAGCTGCACCGCTATGCGGCCCGCGGTTCCTGTCGCGCCATTGATCAATACGGTTTCTCCACGCTGAAGATGCGCACGTTCCACCAACGCCGCCCATGCAGACATTCCAGGATTCGCAATCGCGGCTGCGGTGACGTCGTCCAGGCAATCCGGCACGGGAATGCAGTGCTGCGCCCGGACCAGCGATCGTTCCGCTAGAGCTCCGAACGGAGT
>JASHUH010000520.1 GCA_030040115.1 Acidobacteriaceae bacterium
ACACCCAGACTGCGCACTTCCCCATCTGGCTCGGCGACCGCGACGGCGACGGCGATCGTCTCGGCATGGACATCCAAACCTAAAAATCGTACCTTCTTCTGCATGGCCGGTTCCTCTCCGCTGGTGGCTCTGGACTGGGTTCCTCATCGAATCACAGCCTAACCCACGACCAGCGCACTGGAACCGGTCACTCCATGGTGACTAGGTCTGGAGGTGACATCAAGTCCGATAATTGGATAGCGCGATACAGCATATGAAGCTTCTTAAGCGCCAAAGTTCGAAGATTTGCAGGAATACGATGGCTTTTGCCGGTGTCCCAAAGCAACTCGGTATCGTCATCCGCGAAGCTCTTGATCGCTTCCGGATGATAACGTGAACCGTTAAGAACGGCAAGCGTTATGGCGCGGCGCTGGCGTCGGCGGCTTGCTCTTCGCTACCCAGTTGTTCCTCGGCGCGCTCGCTCTCGAGGGTGATCTTGCGCAGGTTCACGTGGTCGAACTGGGCCCAGGCCAGGCCGACGGGGACGACACTGAGAAACGAGACCAGCAGGAGCATGGCCGCGCAAGCCGTGGCCGCCTCAGGAGATACGGCGAAGACACCGGCCATAATGACGGCGACCAGAGCGATCTGGGAAAACCATCCGATGACCGGAAGCTGAAGGATGCTCACGCTGCCGCTGGCGACCATCAGCAGGACGCATTTGGACGGGCTCATGGCCACCAGTCCCGGACTGGCGACGAACGCATGACATACCCAGAAATAGGTCGACGCGATCAGCAGCCACATGAAGATGGAGAGGAACGCCGTCAGCGCGAAATCGGAAAACGAACGCATCGTATCCAGACCGGAATGAAAGGCCAGGATTTTGTGGCCAATCGCATGGCCCAGCTTCTTTGAAAAGACGCCGCATGCCGCCTCGCACAATCGGGCTACGGCCTTTCCGGCCCAACGGATCGCGACCAGAAACAGCGCGCCCACAACGGTCAGAATCAGGCCGCCAAAGCGCGCCACGAGCAGAGCGATGCCGCCATGATGGACCGCTAAATGGGCCACCACCTCGGAGTGGGCGGTGGTGACCTGCATAACCTCCCCAGCGGGAACCCAGATCATGGCCACGGAAAAAAGCAGGGCCATGGATCCCGCGTCGCAAAGGCGTTCGACAACGTAGACGGCGAGCTGCGTGCTGAGGGGAAGTCCGGTTTTCCTGGCGACCAGGTAGGGGCGTACGGGATCGGCGACCCGGCCGATGAGCGCTATCGCGGTAAAGCCCATCACCTGCGTGCCCAGGAGAGACAAAAGCGGCACCCGCATCTGATGCCGGATGAGCACGGCCCAGCGCATGGAGCGAAAAACAAAGGCCGCATAAATGCAGCCGGTGGCGAGGACGAGCAACCGCCAGTCAGCTTGCGTCACCTGAGCGCGGAAAAGGGCAAAATCGAAGTGAATGCGGTGACGCGCCCAGACGACCAAGCCGGCGAGCGCCGCAAGCACCACCAAGCCTATGATCCATTGATGCTTCTTCAAGCGTTCTCCATGGCGCGGTCCAGGGAAATGCCGGCCGTGGACGATCGCCTGCCCGGCGCGGTCCCTCGGCTACATTGCCAGTCTAAATTGTCGCCCGAAAGCGCGGAACAGCGGTGGCGCGACCGCTCCTGATGCAGGTTTCCACGAATTTGCGAACTTCAAGACCCGAATTCGAGGCCCGATATCTGAGCCGAATCGGAACCGCGAACCTGCAATCGGAGCAATGCGCAAACGGCAATCTTATTCCGGCTACTGCAAGTTCGCCATCAGGCTATCGAGAGCGGATTTAGGCGGGCGCACGAGCGAATCGGGCAACGTGGCCAGCGGCTCATCCACAATGTTCAGCAGATCCCCGAAGGTGGGCTGCTGGGTGTCGATGTAGAACACACCGGTGAGGATTTCATCGCGAGCGTGAGCTTCCATGAGGGTGCGCACGGCGTTGGCCTTGTCGGTGGGGTCGTAGTCCTCATGCAGTTTGCGCAAACGCAGGCTGGAGCCGTCGTGCATCTCCACGTCGTAGACCTGGCCGGAGCCATAATCGACTTCGATGTCTTCGAAGCTGGCGATGAAGCCAATCTCGTTGATCGGTTCGTCATTTTCCTGCATGAATTTGTAGCTCTTGGTCGAACCTTCGTGGTCGTTGAAAGTGACGCAAGGGCTGATCACGTCGAGCATCACCATACCCTTATGCGCGATCGCGGCCTTGAGCATGGAGAGCAACTGTTTTTTGTCGCCGGAAAAGGACCGGCCCACAAACGTGGCGCCCATCTGGATGGCCAGGGCGCAGGTGTCGATGGGGGGCAGCTCGTTGATCACCCCGGTCTTGAGCTTGGAGCCGATATCGGCCGTGGCCGAGAACTGACCTTTGGTGAGGCCGTACACGCCATTATCCTCGATGATGTAGATCATGTTGATGTTGCGGCGCATCATGTGCACGAACTGGCCAATGCCGATCGAAGCCGTGTCGCCGTCGCCGGAGACCCCCAGCGCCATCAACGTGCGGTTGGCGAGCACCGCGCCGGTGGTGACTGAAGGCATGCGGCCGTGAACGCTGTTAAAGGCGTGCGCCCGGTTCATGAAATACGCCGGGCTCTTGGACGAGCAGCCGATGCCACTCATTTTCATGACCCGCTCCGGCTGAACGCCCATTTCGAACATGGCGTCGATGATGCGCTCGGAGATGGCGTTATGGCCACAGCCCGCGCACAGCGTGGACTTGCCGCCGCGATATTCAACCACCGGAAGGCCGATGTAATTCACTTTCGGAGAAGGTGCTGCAGTTGCCATATTTCCCTCAGGGCCTGTTTCGCCCGCAATATCGATTTCGTGTTGTCATCCTGAGCGGAGCCGCTCGCGGTTTATGCGAACGCCGCAGTCGAAGGATCTGTGGTTGTTCTTCGGCCTCTACAGGCCCTCCCGGGTTGCGAACTCTTCGGTGATGGTGCGCGCATCGATAGGCAATCCGTTGTAGTGCAGAATGCTGCGCAGTTTCGTCACCTGATCGGCAGGCAAGTCGAGCTTGAGCAGGCTG
>JASHUH010000521.1 GCA_030040115.1 Acidobacteriaceae bacterium
CGACCAGAACGCGCAGCTCTCAGGCCAATTAACGCTATGGAACCAGCAGGGCTCGCATGTGCGACGCGGCAACTTGCTGGTGATTCCATGCGGGCACGCGCTGTTGTACGCGGAGCCGATCTATCTGCAGGCGGAGCGCAGCCCCATGCCGGAGTTGCGGCTGGTGGTGCTGGCGCTGCAGGACCGCCTGGCTTACGGGCCGAACTTCGACACCGCCGCGTCTGCGCTGTTCGGTTCGGGAAGCTCATCGCTGACCGCGGAGGCGCTGCAACCGGCGCCGGTTTCCGCTCCATCAGGAGCCGCGCAGCGAGCGCCCGATTTGAATGCGCTCATCACCCAGGCAGGCCAGGACTTTTCCGATTACCAACGCCTGACTGCGGAGGGTAAGTTGTCGGAGGCAGGGCAAAAACTCGACGATCTGAAGCGCGTCCTGGGCGAGTTGAGCGCGAAAGCCAAGTAGCGAGCCACGCAGCATCGAGCTGCCGAGGGTGGCGGCGCATTGGGAACGAAGCTCTTGGTTGCGCGGGTTATTCTGAACTCATCATGAGCGCAATTCGTGGCAACGGCTTGCGCCGTATCGGGGTTTTCTGCGGCTCCTCGGATGGAGCGCGTCCGGAGTTTCGCGCAGAAGCCGTCGCGCTGGGCGAGGCCATCGCCGCGGCCGGTTGGGGACTGGTGTACGGCGGCGCCAGTTGCGGCCTGATGGGCGCATTGGCGGATGCGGCGCTCGCGGGCGGCGCCGAAGTGATCGGGGTATTGCCGCGCTTGCTCGAGGGGCGCGAAATTGCGCATACCGGCCTCACCTCGTTGGAGATGGTCGCCACCATGCACGAGCGCAAAGCCCGCATGCATCAGCTTTCTGGCGCGCTCATCACGCTTCCCGGCGGCCACGGCACGCTGGACGAACTGATGGAGGCGATTACCTGGGCGCAGCTCGGGCTGCACCACAAGCCGTGCATCCTGGTGAACACCCTGGGTTATTGGAACGGGCTGCTTGCATTCCTCGACTCCGCGGTAGGCGCGGGATTCGTGCGGCCCAGCGACCGCGCCTTGCTGCGCGTCGCAGGCAACGCCGCGGAGGCGCTCGAACTGGCTGCCGCATGCGCATGTGCAGGTGAATTCAGGGACTGAACCGGCAGGGGCATTGGGTCAACCCTGTATCATGCCACTATGCCGGATAAGCTTCGCTTTGGGGTTCTCTCCACCGCCAACATCGGAATCAAAAAAGTCATTCCCGCCATGCAGCGGAGCGAGCGCACCGCAGTCACCGCCATTGCCTCGCGCGATCTGCGCAAAGCGCGTGAGGCGGCGACGGCGCTGGGCATTGCCAAGGCCTACGGCTCGTATGAAGAGCTGCTGGCTGACCCGGAGATCGACGCGATTTACAATCCGCTGCCGAATCAGCTTCACGCGCCGTGGACGGCGAAGGCGGCTGAGGCCGGCAAGCACGTGCTTTGCGAGAAGCCGTTAAGCATGACGGTGGCGGAAGCGAAGACCCTGCTCGCGATGCGCGTCCGCACCGGGGTTAAGTTGGGCGAAGCCTTCATGATCCGCAGTTTTCACCAGTGGCTGCGGCTGCGCGCGCTGCTCGAGGCGGGAGAGATAGGCGAGTTACTCGCCGTCACCGGCGTCTTCAGTTACTTCAACGCGAATCCCGAAAATATCCGCAACCGCGTGGAAACGGGCGGAGGCGGCGTTTACGATATCGGCTGCTATCTGATTCAAGCTTCGCGCTACGCCTTCGGCCGCGAGCCGCAGCGCGTGGTGGCGCTGCTCGAGCGCGATCCCCAATTAGGCACGGACCGACTGGCTTCGGCGCTGCTCGATTTCGCCGGCGGCCACGCCACGTTTACCTGCAGTACGCAGATGATCCCTTACCAGAAGGTGAATTTTCTCGGATCGCGGGGGCGCATCGAAATCGAGATTCCCTTTAATGCGCCCACGGATCGTCCCACGCGACTTTTTATCGACGCAACCGGCGACCTCAGCGGCAGCGGCATGCGCGAAGAGACGTTTCCTATCGGCGATCAGTACACGTTTCAAGGCGACGCTTTCGCCAAGGCCGTGATCGAAGGCGGGGAAGTTCCCGTGCCGCTCGAAGATTCGATCGCCAACATGGCGGTCATTGAGGCCATCTTCCGCTCTGCGGAGTCGGGCCAATGGGAAACACCGCAGAGCTAACTGCAACGGCTCGCGATTTCCGGTTTTCGCTTTTTCGATGGAATTTATACGGCTATTTTCCGGACGACGCCGAAGCCTTGCGCTGCGCTTCCCAGCGGCGCTTCACCGCTTCCGCAATGCGCTTGCGTCCTTCCGGACTCAGTTTCCTTCTTACTCTCTTTGCCGGTTTGGGCGCGGTTGATTTCGCGGCGGTTGCCGTTCTCCTGCGTCTGCGCGCCGTCTTTTGGGGCGCAGCCGCGGAGTTGCCGCTGAGCAGCGCACGCGCCTGTTGGAGCAATGCGATCTCACGATCGACTGAAGCTACAATCTCGGATATTGCCATAAAGTCTCCTATGGTCCCTGCAAGTGATCGCTTACTGCAAAGCGAGGGATGGTATTGGTTGCCAACCGTTCTTCAACCTGAAAATGATTCAACTCCGGGCGCTAAGAGTAGAACTGACTCCGGATGCTCGCCGCGGGCGCTGAGTTATCGCCCTGCAAGATCCTCGCTTTCATACTCAAGATACAATAACCTCTAATCAGTGAACTCTGCAAACGGAATTTGCTCATGGGATGAGGAAAGATAATCTGGCGCGGGGCCTTATTGGATCGGGGGATTAAGTCTAACTGCACGCCAATCCCTCTTCCACAGCGCCGAGCTGCGGTTACTGTTCACATTTCTTCCCCCGGCTTGCGCCGGGGGCTGCCCTTTGTTGCCGGCTGGAGCGGATGTTGCGCCGAATCTAACCATAACCGCCGAAATAAGTGCGCTTCACGAGTTGGAATTCCGCATCCCAACGGGTCATCCGGAAACACCCCCATCGCGCCGCACCTATCATTATTCCCTTTGCTTGGATTGGCGCGCCTTCATTTCTTAACGGATGACGCGAATGGAGCTGCAAGCCGCGCCGTTTTCTCTTTGCCGTGTTCTGTTTTCCCGATGATCGTAATTGCCGGGTAAGGGGGCGCCGCGCATCTCGCGGCGCCGCGACTTATTCCAACCGGGAAGACCTTGC
>JASHUH010000522.1 GCA_030040115.1 Acidobacteriaceae bacterium
GCTCGCAGTTCGCTGCCGCCCGGCAGGCGCCGTGCGAAGCTGGCGCGCACGCCGGTGGCGGAAAAGTTGGGACCGGCGGCGCGCAACAGACCGCTGGTGGAATCGAACAGCACGCCGGATGGAATCGAAGCAGGTCCAGAACCGTTCCCGGCAAAATGCGCCGCCGCTTCCAGCACCGGATTGTCCACTTCCTCGAAATAGACAAATACCGCCATACCCGAGGAATCCGTGCGCCGCTGCCAGCCGATTTGTTGATGCAGTCCGTGCTCCAACGCCAGATTGTTCCCTCTCGCGGAGAACTGAGGCAGCGCGGCGGCGGTTTCCGTTTCGCTCATCGCTTCGGGATCGGCGGCCACCGGCGCCGTCATGGAGACCATGCGGTAGCTCACGGTGCTCGAGTTACCTACTTGCCACTCGACCGAGGCAAACGGCAACGCGGCAGCCGCGGTGGAGGGAGATTGCCCGCCCATTCGGCCGATCACTGCGTTGGAGCCCGCCTCCGCCTCAAGCGTGTCGCCCAGGCGCATGGTTTCCCAGCTATGGAGGGCGGCCTCTTCCATTCCGGCGTTGTCGGCTCCTGCGATTTCGGGATGTAGCGCGATCGCGGCTACCGACTGCACCGAGCCGGCGTAGCCGAGATCCTGCCGGAAGCCCAGCATCGACTCCATGCCTGCATCGCTATCCGGGGCAAAATCGACACGCGCCAAAAGTTCCCGGCTGTTGGAAGGCGTATCTTCGACAGTCGCGGAGAAGCGCTGGCCGCTTTCGCCAAAGGTTCCCGCCTGGCCCGTGGCCATCAAGCGGGCTTTGAGCCTGGGCGGCGCTCCGGAGCCGTCGGAAACCATTACCAGCGGCCCGTCCTCAAGCCAGCGCAGCAGCGGCCGGTCGGCAGCCGAACGCAGCGTCCATGCCCAATCGTCTTGCCGTGCGCTGCTGGAACGTGGTTCGGAGGGAAGCCACTGAACGACTTCATACAGTGTATTGAGGGTGAGATTGACTACCGTGCGACCGCCGCGCACGCGCACGTTTTCGCGCAGCGAAGGCAAGAAAGAAGTATCCATGGCCTTCAGCGCATAGTGGCCGGGCAGAATCGAGGCGATGGTGAAGCGGCCGAAGCTGTTGGTGTAGACGCTGGTGACGACGCTGAGGTCGGGGCGCAACAACTGGACCTCGGCGCCGATTTGGGGCACGCCTGCGGAATCGCGGACCACACCCATCACCGACCCGGATACTGCGCCCCAGGACGGGGACGTTCCTAAAGCCATCAGCACGGCAAAACCGGCGAGTTGGGCGCTCCACTTCATCTTCGCGATATGATCGTGACCCGCCGCGTCTGCTGGCATTTCCTTTCAATCAAGCCCGCCTGGCCGCCCGACTCTGCGTTCGGCTGACCACGTTCGCGGGTCACCTCTTATTCCACGACAAAAGGCACCGATTGCGCAATCTCTTGTTTCGAAATTGCGTCATCTATTTTCACCGTCATTTTGTACTTGCCCGGCTGCAACCCGGCGATGGGCAAAGTCCGCTCCACCGTCAATTGGTCGCTGTGAGCCCCTAAATCCTTGGAAGCAATCGTCTTTTCAAGCATTACCTGACCATTGGCCGCGTCCGTGATCTCATAAGTCACAGTAGCCGAATTACTTTTGGTGGCTTCGTCGATGCCCAAATTGTACACCTGCATCCAGAAGTTCAGGTCCTGGTTCCGGCTGTAGGATACCGGCGTTCCGGGGTTGGCGCTCACGCGAGGCCGGATGAAGGTGTTGCCGATGATGAAATTGCCTTCGCCGATCTCCCGCGAGGGAACGGTATTCATTTCGTCGGCGAGAATCAGCGAAGAGGTCCCGAGCTTTTCATCGTCGTACAGGGGCACGTTGATGCCGCGGCCATAGAGACCAATATGATCCGGATTGTTCACGTCCTTGATGGCGATATCGAGGCGGTAAAGGCCGGGCATCAGCGGAAGCGCCTTCCAGTAAACCGACTTGCGGTCCAGACTCTTTTCCAACAGCTCGGCCGGCTCTTCCACTTCCACCGTGTCTTCAAACGTTTGCACCGTCTTGTCGGTCAGGGTGGTCACTTTGCCGAGAATATTGACCACCGCTTTGGACACGCCGTCCTTGGTCACAAAAGTCATGTCCCGATTGCGGATCTGTAAGGTGATGGGAACCAGATCGGTGTTGTCAGTGACGCGGACAAAATCGGTGCGCACGTCGAACGGGAAGGGAGGGCCGTTGAGAATTTTATGTTCGGAGACAAAGGCGTCGAGATCCTTAAACTCGATGGGCGGCGGCGCGAAAAGCTTGGCGGCCAACTCGATGCGATCGAATTCCTTGCCCTGATCCATGGAACCCCCGGGGCCGGTGCCGAGGTTCTCAAGACCACCCCCTTTGAAGCGGTCGGTCTTGTCGGAGTGGCTCATCTGTTCGTACTCGGTAAGGCCGGCGCCGGGCACGTGCAGCAGCGCGTCCTTTTCGCTGCGGTCGATGGTGAAGTGATAATCGCCGCACATGCAGGTGTCGACAAACTCGATGTCGATGTTTTCGCCGATGCCGTTCAGATAGCGGTAATGCCAGACCTCGAACGGGTAGGTGCTGGTTTCGCCGCCGCCTTCATCCGGAGGACGTTCGTACATGCCGCCCGAAGGATGGGCGTCAATGCTGTCGGGCGGACCCCACATAATGTAGATGCGTCCGCGATCGGTCTTCCAACCTGGCTTTCCCGCCGCATAGTGCTCGTTGGCGTAAGCGATGCGCCGGTAATGTTCTTCGCGGTAGGAGTTTTCGGGATCGTCTGGATTGGGGTTGCGCCGCGCCCAGAACTGCTCAATGAAGGCGTCGCGCTCTTCATCGTTGCTCAAGCTCAGGAAGGCCTTCCGCTCCTGGTCGGTAATGATGTACGGCACCTCTTCGTTGAGCCAGGTTTTATAGGGTCCTTTCAACTCCTGACGCAGTTCCTTTTGTTGTTTATATCTCTCCTTGTCAGAGAGCTGCCGTTTGAGCGGATTCGGCTCCTGGTCCTGGTCGCTGCCCGTCTGGACTTGTGAATGGGACGAGTCAGATGGCGTGCTCGATTGTTGAGCGACAAGGCAGGCGGCGGGAAACGAAACCAGACCGCAAACCAGGGTAGGAACTAGAAAAGGGCGACGTTTGAGCATCATGGCCTTGAAAACTCCTGCGAACCTATATTCTACGGGTCCTAATAGAGCTGGGCAAGGCTTCCCCACATCATTATATCGCCGGTTGGACGTGTGAAGATGGCCAAAGTCACAAGCCGAGGCCCCGCAATGCGCTAAAATCGTTCGCAGGACTGAACCGTCCAAGTGGTGGATTGCTCGATCGCCTCCAGGCGAGTTGGCGGTTCCGCACCTTCGCCTTCTGCGTTGCCCGCTGCATCTCCCTGCCCGCGTACGGCTGGAGCGGGTCCGGCGATCTCCCGGAACTGCGCCTGTCGCGACTGCGTAGATTGGACCAGGAAAGAGACTCGGAGCACGTATTTCGCATGAAAAGGATTTTGCTGATTGCTCTCGCCGTGGTGGTTGCCGCTGCGCTGGTGACCGTCATGGTCGTCAAGCAACAGTCGGGTTACGCCAAGGTTTATACCGCCACCATCGCGCGGCAGGATCTTTCCAGCGTGGTCAGCGGCACCGGCCAGATTAAGCCCAAAACGTACGTGAACGTGGGCGCCACGGCGATGGGTCGCGTGACTCATCTCTATGTAAAAGAAGGCGACAAGGTGACCAAGGGAGAAGTGGTGGCCACCATTGAGAATATCCAGCAGCAGGCGACTGTGAATGCGCAGCAGGCCACCATCGCTTCCGCCAAAACCGATATCGCTTCCTACGTGGCGGCGGAAAAAACCGCCCAGGCCAACCTGGAGCACGCCCAGGCCGATCTTGAGGACAAAAAGCTGGACTGGCAGCGCGCCCAGGCTCTCTATCGGGACGGCATCATGGCCAAGCAGGACTACGACGCCAAGAAAGCGGCCTACGATCTCGACGTGGCCTCGGTGGCCCAGGCCGTGGCGGGAGTGAACCAGGCCAAAGCCAATACCGACTCGGCCCGCGGCCACATGGAAACGCAGGTGGCCACGCTGCGCGCCGACCAGGACATGTTCAACCGCACCATCGCCGTGGCGCCGTTCGACGGCATCGTAACCAACGAGCCGGTGCGCGAGGGCGAAACCGTGGTGGAAGGC
>JASHUH010000523.1 GCA_030040115.1 Acidobacteriaceae bacterium
TTGCCGAGCACAACGCTGCTTCAATGGCCGAGCAGCCCTTGCGCCGGCGGCGCGTGCGCACGCCGGAGATCCACTTTGCTAAGCACTTCGACAACTCCCGGCTGGTCAAGGCGCCGGACCCGGTGCGGGCGCGCGAAATGCGGGTATTCTCAGCCGCTGTCGCCGTGCTCTTTTCGCTGGTCATGGTATATGGACTGCAGCATTTCTACGCCATCGAGAGCAGTTATCGCGTGGAAAGTGAGAAGCAGGTGCTCGAGCAGTTGCGCGAGCAGAACCGGCAGTTGCGTTTGAGCGAAGCTGAGCTGGCTCAGCGCGCCCGCATCGATAAGATGGCGCGGCAACTTGGCCTCGCAGCTCCGCAGCCTGGCCAGGTGGTCCAGGCCAATGCGCGCCCCGATCCGAATGCGCCGGCTCTTGCCCAGATGACCGTACCCGCACCGCCTGCGGAGTGATGAGCTTTCCAGCGTTCAGCTTCAGCCGTGGACAGGCGGTTTGGCAGGTGGACAACATGTCCTCCGCGGCTCGGCGGGAGCCAGGCCGATGGGGGTGGCGATTTTGGCTGAGAGCTGATAGCTGAGATCTGAAGGCTGATAGCTAATAGCTGATAGCTCGTCCTTGGGAGCTTCATCCGCCATGCAGGCAGCCGTCCGAGCCGTTCGCACCCGCGCCCAGGCGCCGCGCGCGATTCCACTCCAACGCAAACGGTTTTGGCTCATTTGCCTCCTGTTTCTGGTATGGGCGGGCGCGATCGCGGCGCGCCTGTTCTGGATCCAGGTCGTCCAACATCGCACCTACGTGGAGCGCGCCGCCAAGCAGCAGCAGCGCACCTTCGAGGTAGCGCCGCGGCGCGGCATTCTCTACGATCGCAACCTGCACGAGCTGGCCATGACGGTGCTGGTCGACTCAATCTACGCCGACCCCACGGAGATCGATGATCTTCAGGCCGCCGTGCGCACTTTGGCCGCGATTGTCCACACCGATCCCGAGGATGCGCAGACGACCCAAGCGCAGATCGCCGACCGGCTGGGTCATGGGCACAATTTTGCGTGGGTGGCGCGGCGGGTCACGCCTCAAATCGCGGCGCGGGTGCGCGCCCTCAAAATGAAAGGAATCTATTTCCAAAAGGAATTTCAGCGCGTTTATCCGAACAATGAACTGGCCGCGCAGGTTCTGGGTTATGTGGGCGTGGACGACACCGGGCTGGGTGGCCTGGAAGAAAAATTCGACGCCGATCTGCACGGCGTGCCGGGACGCATGTACATGGCCGTGGACGCGCGGCGGCGCGTGCTGGGCTCAAGCGAGCGCGACCCACAGCCCGGCCGCAACATGGTCCTGACTCTCGATGAAAACATCCAGTTCATGGCCGAGCAGGCGTTGGACCACGCCATGGAAAAGTCACATGCGCTTAACGGCACCATTGTGGTGCAGGACGTGCACAGCGGCCAGATTCTTGCCCTCGCCATCCGGCCGACATTCAATCCCAACGATTTTCGGCATACCACGACGGCGCTGTTGCGCGACCATGCGGTGAGCGATGTGTACGAGCCGGGCTCGACCTTCAAGCTGGTGACGTACTCCGCCGCGCTCGATCAGCACGTGGTCACTCCCGACGACATCATCGACTGCCAGGGCGGACAGATTACGCTCGATGGGCGTGTCATTCACGACGATCGCAGCGACCGCGGACTGGGCAAAGTCACGGTGGCGACGGCGCTCGCGCGCTCCAGCGACGTGGCCGCCGTGAAGCTGGCGTTGCAACTCGGCCCGGAGCGCTTTTACCGCTACATCCGCAATTTCGGCTTCGGCATGCGCTCCAGCGTGGAACTGCCCGGCGAGACGCGCGGCCTGCTGCGGCCGCCCAGCCGCTGGGGAAAAACTTCAATCGCGTCCATCGCCATCGGTCAGGAAGTGGCCGTTACTCCGTTGCAACTGGTCACCATGGTGTCGACAATCGCCAATGGCGGCGTTTACCTGCCGCCGCACATTCTCTTTCCCGGGCAACTTGGACAAAAATCCGCTGTCCCTCCGGCTCCGGCGCCGTTAGGGCCGGATGAGGACCTGCCCGATCCGCTTCCGCCGGGCGCGCATCGCGTCATCACCACGCTGACCGCGGCCCGGATGCGCCAGATGATGGAGGGCGTGGTGCTGAACGGCACCGGCAAAGAGGCCCAGCTCGACGGCTACTCCTCTGCCGGCAAGACCGGGACCGCGCAAAAAATCGACCCCAGGACGCACACCTATTCCAAGACCATGCATATTGCCTCGTTTGCCGGGTTTGCGCCGGTCAACAATCCGGTGATCGCCGTGGCCGTGGTCATCGACTCGCCCAAGGGCGCCTACTACGGCGCCGCGGTCTCGGCGCCGGTCTTTGCCGAGGTGGCGCAGCAGGTGCTCGAATACCTGGGCGTTGCGCATGATATTCCGTTGCGGCCTCAGAACACCAAGCCGAAGCCCGAGACCATGATCGTCGAAGACGACTCGGCTCCGCAAAGCGACGACCTCCAGGCGCTGTACGATGCGGCCAATGATTTGCCCAGCGACGATCCCCTGCACGCGGCGCTGGATCAGCCAGCGGCTTCTTCTGGCGCCGCAGCGGCAAAGCCGGAGACGATCCCGGGGAGCCATGCGGAGCCGGGAGCGGCAACTTCTGCGCCGTCGCCGGCTCATACGGTAGCGGTTCCCACGACCAGGATGCTTCAAGTTCCATCGCTGGTGGGAATGCCGGTGCGCAAGGTGATCGAGCAGGCTGCCGCGGCCGGCCTGGTGGTGGAAATTACCGGCAGCGGCACGGCCCGCGAGCAAGCGCCCGCGCCCGGCGCGATGGTTCCCCCTGGGACCAAGATTGTGGTCCGCGCCACGCGCTGAAGCCCGCCCGAGCTGGATGCGGCGCGAGACCAAAAACAGCCGTGTTGTTTGGGGCGGCTTATCGAGAGGCGGGCAGCCCAAGCGGGAGCGGTTTACCCTTTTGGACAGCGCGGCTCGATCCCCGCCGGAAAGCATCACGAGGCGCCGGAAATCAGAAGAGTAATCGAGACCGGCGGCATGACCCAAGAAGCGAAAGCGCCTTTAGTGAGGGGTAACCAGCTGGAGACTTCGCTGTGGGATGCAGGCCAAAAGGCCCCTGCCGCGCGTTTGAAGAGC
>JASHUH010000524.1 GCA_030040115.1 Acidobacteriaceae bacterium
CCGATCAGGAAGTCCGAGAAATCGAGTCCGGTCTCAAAACCGTTGAACCCGAAGGCGCCGTTGGCGTCGTCGTAATTGCGTTCGTTGATCTGGTCGTAGTGATAGTCGACGCCAAAGTGCATGGTGTGCCTACCGATGACCCGGATCACATTGTCGATGATTTGAGCGGTGTTGTTGTACTGGCCGAGCGCGTCCTGGGCAAGCCCGAATTCATAATTGTCAAAGAAGAACGAGGGCACGCCGGCTATGGCCTGATTGATGTTCCCTATTCCGCCGGTGCTATTCCACGGGGTGTTGAATCCCAGCGAGGCCATGGAAACACCAGCACCTTGTCCCGCCACCGGCTGTCCGGTGTGATTCACATCGCGGAGCCACACGAGGCGGATGTCGTTCACAAGCCGGGGACTAAAGGTGGTGGTCAGACCCAGGTTAATCATCTGGGTGATGCCGTCATTGGCGTCGGCGAAGCCGGGAATATTGATTCCCTGGTCATAAGGATTCTGATAGTTGTATTGGTCCTGGAAGTAGTAGCCGAACAAGGCGCCCCAGCGGGTGTTGATATCCATCCGGATGCCGCCTTTGTTGTCCTGCAAATTCGCGTTGTAAGCCGACGTCTGGAATATGGGGCCTAAAGTGGGGGAAATCAAAGTGGGCGTGGGAATGTACTGGAGAGCCTGCACGGCAACCGGCGACCAGGCGCTTTGCGGAATGACTGCGTTGGGAAAGACGCACTGCGAGGAACTGGTGCAGCCCGCAGTGTAATAGGGCTCTCCTTGGGTCACCGTGTACCCCAGGCTATTGGAGAGTTCCTGGGCCAAGCCGGTACCTCCAACTCCCGAGGAGGTTTCGAGCGCGCCTGCCTCGTCGGCCAGGTTGCCGGTGCGATCGGCCAGCGAAGGTACGGGAACGAACTGCGTCGCGCCCTGGATCATCCGCGTGCCCTGGTAGTCGCCGTAGAAGAAAAGTTTGTTCTTAATGACGGGTCCGCCGAATGTTCCGCCGAACTGGTTCTGGATGAACTTTCCGCGGGCGCCACCGGCAAAGTAGTTTGCCGCATCCAGATCGGTGTTGCGCAGGAAGTCGAAGGCGTCGCCGTGGAAGTCGTTGGCGCCCGACTTCGTCACCACGTTGACCTGGCCGCCGCTGAAGTTGCCGTACTCGGCGTCGAAATTATTGGTGATGATGCGGAACTCGGAGATGGAGTCGAGGTTGGGAATCATGGCCGCGCCGTTGTGCACGCCCTCCTCGGCGTCCGCGCCGTTGACCATGAAGCCGTTGGCCTCGGGGCGGCCGCCATTGACCGACTGCGTCCCGTTTGCCAGGTTGCCGGAGACATTGGACGCGCCCACGCCGGCGGTTGAATCGTTTCCCGTGTAGGGGGAAACGCCGGGCTGCAGAGCCAGCAGATCGATGTACGACCGGCCGTTCAGCGGCACAGCTACGATCTTCTGGTCCTCGATCACGTCGCCCATTTGCGTGTTCTGCGTTTCAATTTCCAGAACGTTGGCGGACACGGTTACGGAATTGCGGACGGCTCCGATCTGCAGCCCGATATCCACGCGGACCGACGAGTTCGCGTTGATGGTTACACCGTTCATTACGAAGTTCTCGTAGCCCGGCTGGGCAAGAGTGACGGTGTAATGGTCGACGGGAAGCACGGGAAAAGAATAGAAGCCCGCTCCGTCGGTTACCGCGGTGTACCGCACGTTGGTGGACTCCGCCAAGGCGGCGACCGTGGCGCCGGGAATCACCGCCCCAGAGGGGTCCGTGACGATGCCGGAGATCGTGCCGGTGATGGTTTGGGCGCGGGCGTCAGAAGGGGCGAGCCACAACAACGCACACAAGCCCAGAGTGACAGTTGCCAGTGTTTTCAATTGCTTCATGATCTATGAGCCCTCCAGAAATGGGTTCGCGAAGCTCACGACCTTAATGTTGTAAACAGGAGCTCTGCGGATCGCTACATGGCTCCCGTGCCTTATTCAGGCGCCAGGTTAGGCCTTGTTCAGGACCAAGTCACTCTCCATGGTGTACTTATAGTCGTACACCAGGTGGTACTTATAGTTGCCTGAACCGTATCTCGCGGTGTTCCAAGCCGCCATGTGATAGCCGGGGTCACAGACCGCGTTGAAGTTGGTTTCGATCATTTGGCCGTTTTGATCGAGGATGTCGACGTACACAGGCCCCCGTTTCGGCACGCTGAACTCGATCGCCAATTGCGAGTTGTATGCGTTGGGATAGTGCTGATTAAGCACCCGCGTCGTCGGCTTTGCGGGAATGCTTGGTTTCGTCTCGCTCACCGTGGAGTAGTCGAACGGTTCGTCGACGAGGTGCCATATTGGCTCTTTCTCGCGCTGCTGGAGGTAGAAAGTCCGCAGCGGGGTGCGTGTGAAACCCGTCAACGGGCGGCGGACGGCTACGCCATCTACCCACTCGTACACAGGTATCATCATCGGATTCATCACGTTGAGCTTGCCGCGCTCCATGGCAATGTGGAACAGTCCGAAATTTCCCGGATTGTGGCCGCCCAGCCAATGGCCCACGATATCGACAAGGTAGTTATTTTTGCCGAAAATGACGATGTTCGTCATGTAGTCCCAGGCCTGTCCATCGAAATTGTTCTCGTTGCCCAAGGGATTCGGTCCGTTGCTGAAGTCGCCATCACGGCCATAGATGCCCTCGACCATATGGAGGCCGACTGGCGTCGCGGATAGATTGTCGATGGTGCGATGCGCCCACACTTCCATGCAGGTATTGTTGTAATAAAACCGCTGATCGTCGCTGCCAGGGATGCGCGCGAAATCCGGCGTATTCCAGCGGGGAATGGTGTGCAGGTGCCGCTTAAAGTCAGCTTCCATGGTAGTGAAAACGGACGGATTGAGAAATTCCTTCTGAATCACATCCTGATATTTTTGCAAATAGTGGATGCCTCTCCAATTGCTGCAGTATTGCTGGAAGGGTGCGGCACAGCTGCCCTGCCAGTTCTTGGAGGTGAGGGTCAAACCCATTTCGTGGGCTTTGAATTTGGCTATATTCAGATTCCAGGCATCCGGCGCGTTGAAAGGCCATAGGTAGGGGATCTGCTCACTCACCACGCCTCCAGGGACGTTTTTCCAGACAAACGATTCGGCGTCGTTCACATCTTCCGGTGTCTTGATTTCGCCTTGTACCGGCAGAACCGTGGCGCCGGTCTGGTCGGCGATCTCGAGGTAATGATGGGGCTCGACTACGCGGGCGCCATTGGCGTCTCGGATTTGCAGCTTGCGGCCCGCCACGCCGAGTTCCTTCAAGGACTCGAAGACGCCCTCGACGAAAAACGCGTCGGTGACAATCCCCATCGTGTTCTCGGGCGTGATTCCTTTCATCGCGTCGTATGTCGCGTGCGCGGTCAGGTTGGGCTTGGCGGCGATGATGCGACTCACCGGAATGCCGGTGTCGTCCATGGGAACGAATAACGAACGTCCCAAAGTGAGCCCGGCCTGCCTGCACGCTTCGGAATTTGTCTTGGAATCCACATGCGTCCGCATGATGAAGACGGCTTCCGGATGTTGCTCCACAAACGGATGCACGCCGAAATATCCGGAAGGGTTCGAGTCGGCGGTAACAATGGAAGCTGCGGAAGCTCGGCCCAGAAGACCCAGGCCGCCAGATAAAAATGCTGAAGTCTTAAGAAAATCCCTGCGACTGGACATCTAAATCTCCCTTCCCACCGGTACTTTCTTCATACATTCCGCAATGCTACAGAGACACAAAGCAACGGGGGTCCAGTTGCAGCGCCGATTTGGGTCTCCCATAGCAGGCAAGCCGAGTGACCAAACCACGACTCCGTGACACAATAGCACTGCCGGAGATGAATGAATGTGAGCGGTGTCACGTGCGAAGGGGGTAACCGCGAGATCCCACCTGGAGGGGCGGTATTGGCTCACCGGTGCATCGAGGCGATCAAAGTCAGCTAAGGCCCGCCCGAACGCGTCTTCGAGGGCGATGGGGTTCAGCGATCGGGAAGATGACGCCCATCGCGGCGTACCCTGCCTCGAAGCTTCGGTTCTTCGGCTGCGGAGGCGGCATAGATCGACAGTGAACGTTCTCGGCAGCCGAACGAACTGCAGATCGATTCATGCCGGCGACGGGCCGTTCTCAGGCGCCACGACGGAAGCCGCCGGATGACGGATGTCGAAGCGCACCTTCTGAAGGGGTGGACCGGCCACTTCAATGCGGCTCATGTCGCGCGTGCCCACCCCCAGGTCTTCGGCCAGACGCAGCATGCTGTCCGCGGTCTCGAATGGCGCCGCGCCGCGATCGGCCATGGGGTCAAAGCCCATCAGGGCTAAGGCGACGGCGTCGGTGGAGACGCAATTCGTACCCGCGATCAGCAATCGGGGATGAAGCCAGTTGTGCACATGGCGCGGGTCGGGAATCTCGGCGCCGTTCATGGTGTAGATGCCGTCGATCAGGGCCAGGTCCACAGGGCGCGCCGCTACGATATCCGCCACCGCGCGCGGAATGCGATAACCGGCCTGCCTGGGCGCATTGAGGTTGACGGCGGGCGGCGCGCTCTTGGGCGGCTGACGATTGCCAACGTGCATCAACTGTCTTCCGCTCACAGGCGCCAGCGCTGGCTCGTCCCCGGGCGCATCTTCGCTGTAGATCGTGCAAGGGATGTTACCGAAGCAGTTTTTCATCGACAACGTGATGCCGGCTACAGAATGCACCTTCAGCTTGGCCAGCGAAACGAACACGTCGCAATCCCGGTAGGAACAGTTCATGTCGTAGCCGGTGAAGAGCAGGCCGCCGTGGGGGACCATGAAGGTGGCGTAGGTTTTATAGCTGCCCAAGAAATTGGTGTTTTCGAACTCCACCTGTGGAGCGGCATTCTGCATCACGCGCGGATCCCAGCCGGCCTCGATCATGAATTGATCGAGCGGCGCAGTGGTAGCCCAGGCGCTCTCGAGGATGCGGATGCGCCGCGCTCCGGCGCGCCCGAGCAAGTAAACGGTCGCCGCTATGACCTGCGGGCTGGACCAGAACGACATTTCCTGGGGGATGTAGCGAAGCCGCGCTGTGGCCGGGCCAGTCATATTGATTTTGATGGCGACCGTCTTGCCGCGCACCAACCTTTCCAGGCCGCCCAGTTGATCGAAGAGCTTGGCCAACACCTCGACCACCTGGCGGTTGTACTCCGGGCAAAGCCCGATGGCGACGCGCCCGGCCGGAGTCTCCTGGCCCATGAGCAGCCTGGATGAAGTCATGTAGACGCCCGCCGCCGCTGTCCTAACGAGAAATTCCCTGCGCGAAGAAGTCGTGATCATCAAGACTGCCTCTCAATCTCCACGGCGCAGTACACGGCCACCGGGGGAAGATCAAAACTGGTCCCGCCGCTTTGCGGAAAGCACTTCAGCGGACTTGAGTTGCCGATGCTCCACAACGTGGCCGCTGAAGCCGCGTGGTGAATCCACAGTGTGAGATAGTCTACTGGCTGCGGCGCATTGTAATTCAGCACCTGCACAACCTCCTTGCGCGCCGCTATCTCTGAGCCGACGACGCAGCTTGCTGTTCCCGGATTGAAGAGGCGGCAGACATCGTGCTCATGCCCCACCAGAAGATGCGCGTCCCGGTCCAACTGGAAGGGATCGGTGAAGCCTCCGGTGGCCACTACGATTCTGCCTTTGTCGAGCGGATAGATGTCGTAGTCGAAGAGCCAGTCGTATTGCCGCGAGGCAATGCCCTTTGGCCCCCAGTACTTAGGCGCGATGACCATGCCGCCCTGTTCGACGAACTCCATCAACAGCCGGTGCTGCCCCGCGCTTGGTTGCGTATCGTCCACCCAGAGGACGGCGAGCTTCCCGGCGATACGCGGGGCTAGGGGACGCGTCCGATCGGCGACGGTGAAAGGCGCACGCTGGCGCTGGAGCAGGTGAAGCACCTCGTTGCTCATGGCGGAGTTGTCTCGGCGGAAATCCGAAACTACAGTCAGGGCGCCGACCGAATCGTACGCGGCCCATTGCGAATGCTTGTCGAAGAAGGCGTCCATGGCGGCGATCCGGTTCCAAGCCGCTGTGGCTTCCGGCGTGTGTGCGGCGAGCGCCGCACGCATCGGCTCGTCCAGATCGATGATCCAGCGGCAACCGCTGGCGCGGGCATCGGCCGCGGTCAGGCAGTATTTTTCGAGAGGCAACATTTTAGCTGAAGGCGGGGGATCGACTTCCAGCCACAGGGTCTTGCCCGGGACTACGCAGCGGGCGAGCGGCGCAACCCAGCCGTTCGAGTCCACCCATGGATCTTGCGTCGGTCCTGCCGGCGCGGTATCCGGCGCACCGGCCCGCCGGGCGCCGCCGGGCATCGCAGCGCCGGGCCAGACGTTTCCGTTGAGAACAAAGATGCCCGTCACGTGGTCCCAGTCCACGTTGTCGCGCGAGAAGAGCGCAATGGCGGGCAAGTCGAGAGTCGTGGTGACCGGGCCGGGCAACAGCAGCGCTTCGAGTCCGGCGGCATGGCCGGCGGAAGAGATTTCAGACAACCCTTCCTTTGCCGTTACCCTGCCGACGAAGCTGATGCCCTTGCGCCGGCCGGCCGCGATCAATGGCAGGAGGACTTTTTGCTGGGCGGCATCCGCTTCGCCGCCCGTGGCCCAATCCACAATAAGACAGTTGAACGGAGTTTCATCCAGCAGATGCAGCAGGGCGGGATCGGTCCATTGCTCGGCTGTTTTCCGCGATCCAACGCTCGCTCTGCCGCCTGATTCGCCAGGCGTACTTGGCTGCGCAGCCGCGATCGGGCCGCAGCGCCACCGCATCGGCGCCCACTTCGGATTAAAACTCATGCACTCTCCCATTCAGCCGCCGATTGAGCTTCGCCCGGCGCTTGCGGTTCACGCTCCAGGTGTAAGCGCCCGTGCATCGTCCTCATCACGTAGACCATGAGTGCGGGTTTTGGGACTCTCGTAACCGGCAAGGTGACTGACCAACCACGACTGGGTGACACAATAGCACTGCCGGAGGGGAACGAATGTGAGCGGTGTCACCGGCGCAGAAGGTAACCGTGCATCGCCTGCGCTCCCCGAGTGGCGCTTCCTGAAGCCTCAATGAGGGGCACGAAACCGATCTGCGGGCTTCGCTCCCACCGAACAGGGATGGAAAATGGTCTGGGTGAGAATTCTTAGAGATAGTGTCGGATGCCTCAGACCGGTCCTGATTACTACGGTTGGAACTGACTGATTGCACTGGAGGGGCTCACGCCCTT
>JASHUH010000046.1 GCA_030040115.1 Acidobacteriaceae bacterium
AGGCCCGCTGAACACTGCCAGCCGGCTCCGTTCTCGACTGCGACAGCGCGGTCAACATCTGCATCTCGCCGGGACGCAACTTCAAGGCCGCGCGATGGCTGACAAAAGGCATACGAAAAGCTCCTCGCAAGGGTATGCGAAGAGCCTACATCACAAGCTGCCACCTTGCAATGTTATTATGGAATCAATCTACTAGAGGGCTTTGCGAAGATAAATGGCGCTTTCGGTGGGATGGTCCGCGTACGGCTCGGTGCGCTCGAATCCTGCCTGGTCGTAGAGCGCGAGAGCTTCGCGCATCAGGGGCATGGTGTCGCCCACAACCTCGCAGTATCCCGCAGCGCGAGCCTGGCGCATCGCCCAGTGGAGGAGAGCGCGGCCCAGGCCACGGCCGCGATAGACGGGTCGCACGTAGAGGCGCTTGAGTTCAGCGCGGCGCGTATCGACGGGACGAAGAGCGATGCATCCCGCCGGGTTTCCCTCGATCGTGGCCAAAGCAAGACGGCCGGTAGGCGGGGCGTAGTCGCCGGGGAGGTGGGCGAGTTCGTGACTGAAGTTCTGAAAGCAGGGCGTGAAACCGAAGGAGGCCCAATACTCCTCGAGCAGAGCACGCACCGCTGCCAATGCGCGGGCGTCTTCGACCGGGGAAATCCGGGTGGAGCGGGTCACGGATGCCGCCTCGTTCGAGAGGTATCCCTGAGCAGGATGCGGTGTCAATGACGGAGTTGGGGTCCAAATTGGAGCCGGAAAGGGCGGCTGCAACCGGCGTCCCACGTAAAATGGAAGGATGGCAATGGAAAGCGTGAAGAAGATTGCCGAGGCGGATTTTCCTACCCGTTGGGGAGCGTTCCGCATCCTCGGATTCGAGGGAACACGAACGGAGCCGGGGGCTTGCGATGGAGCTCAGGGCGAAGCAGAGGACCTGGTGGCGCTGGTGATGGGCGACATTCATTCCGCGGCCCCGCTGGTGCGTATTCACTCGCAATGCCTGACTGGCGACGTGTTCGGCTCACTGCGCTGCGACTGCCGGCTGCAGCTCGAGCTGGCGCTGAGCAGGATCGGCGCAGAGGGCGCCGGCATACTGCTTTACGAGCAGCAGGAGGGCCGCGGCATCGGGCTGATGGCCAAGCTGAAGGCCTACGAATTGCAGGATCAGGGGTTGGACACGGTGGAAGCGAACCAGGAATTGGGCTTTGCCGCCGATTGCCGCGGTTACGAATTGCCCGCCGCGGCGCTGAAGATGCTGGGCGTGACGCAGGTGCGGCTGATCACCAATAATCCCGACAAAGTGGCCGCTCTCGAATCGGCTGGAATTGAAGTGGTGGAGCGTGTCTCCGCCGAAGTCGAGCCCCAGGAGAGTTTCGAACGCTACCTGCGCACCAAGCAGGAAAAGATGGGGCACATCTTCCAATTACATAAATAATTCAAGAAGATTATGATGGAGGCGATGAAACGGATGGGTGCATCGGTCACCATGAACGCGGACGATGCGAGCGCTGGTGCTGTCCATGCCACGACGTCCTCGACGTAGTGGTGTGCGGCTGGTGCAACAACGACGTCAGTCTGATCCAATACTCGCCCACGTTGGGCTGACCTCTGGGCAATGAACCTTCTGCTATCCCCCCACCCGGTAAGGACAAGCGCTGTTGAACGACGACGCGGAAGTTCTGGGCGAAGAAGGCCCGGGAGAACCCAATCAACAATACCGTGTCCCTGAACGGGGAGTTCGAGACCGCACAAGGCGACTTAACTGCCATCCTCAACCGAAGAGAGGGTGCGCGAAATTGACGGAGTTCCGGAATAGCGACCGACGACGTCCCTCTGGTGATGGCGGTGGTCGAGGCTGATCAGGCGATGCGCGTGCCGGGGAACCGAGACGTCAAGCTTCGGTGGGCGCTAAAGGGGCACGGGCGTCCGTTTTACGCATGGCTTTGCGGAATCCTTGCAGCAGCCTCGGGGATAAGCCTGAGGATTCCAGGATGACCGATGGAGGCCTTCTTGGCATCTCACTCGATGCGAAGAGCCTGCTGCGGGTCGAGCCGCGAGGCGCGCGTAGCGGGAAACCACACGGCAACCAGCGCCACGGCGCTCAAGATCACCGGTACGGCCACAAACACGGACGGATCCCATGGCTTGACCCCGAAGAGAAAGCTGGCGAGAAACCGCGTGAGCCCGAAGGCCGCCCCTATACCCACCACCACGCCAGCGATGGCCAGCCGCATGCCCTGCCAAACCACCAGATCGCGGATGCGCCTGCGATCCGCGCCCAGGGCCATACGAATGCCCATCTCCTGCGTCCGTTGCTGCACCGAGTACGCCATCAATCCATAAATACCGATCGCCGCCAGCACCAGCGCCGTCGCCCCGAAAATCGTTAGCAGCAGCATGTTGAAGTCCTGGCGCGCGGTTGACTGAACCACGATGTCCGTCATTGGGCGTACATGTGCCACCGGAAAACCTCCGCTGGCCAGGCGAAGCTGTTCGGTAATCGCCGCGATGTACTGGTGCGGATCGCCATGGGTGCGCACCACCCACATCACGGGTTGGATGCTTGCATCCAGTGCGGTCAAGCCGTCGGTGACCTGTGCGGTAGGCACAATCATCAGCGGATTCGGATTGTGGTTCAGCCCTCCGTTATGAATGTCGGCGACAACGCCGATGATCCGCCGAGGAGCCTCAACCCACTGCGGCCCGTCGCCTTTTCCGATGAGAATCTGCTGGCCAATGGGATTCTGCTTCGGCCAGTACTGCCTGGCAAAGGCATTGTTGATGATGACCACGCCGGGAGCCGATCCATCATCCTGATTCGTGAAAGCCCGTCCCCGTAGAATGGGTATCCTGAAGACCTTGAAATAGCCTGGGGACGCGCTGACCCAACCTGCGTCGTCTGTCCAGGGGCTTTTCCCCGTAGGACGGCCGATGATATTGAACGGAAGACCGTAGCCGCCCATCAGAGGCACACAGCAACTCAACGCCGAGACCTCCACGCCGGGGATGGCGTCGAGGCGCTCCCGGCCGTCGCGGGAGACCTGCGCAACACCGGCCGTCTTCATAAAGCGATCGCCGGTTAAGGACATTTCCAGCGTCAGTACGTTGTGGGCATCGAAACCGGGGTTCACAGTGCGCAGGGCAAGATAGGTCCGGATCAGAAGTGTTGCACCGATCAGCAGAACCAGCGCGAGAGAAACTTCGCTAACCACCAGAAGTGAGCGGGCTTTTCCCTGGCGGAAGCCGGCGCCTGACTGCTTGCCGCCCTCCTTAAGCGCGGTGTTCAGGTCGGGCCGCGAGGCTCCTATAGCGGGAAAAAGTCCAAAGAGGATTCCGGTGATCAGACAGACACCGAGGGTAAATGCGAGCACTCGCCAGTCGAGACCCACAGCGGCTCCGTGTTCTCCAATGCGCGGCAGACCGGCGGGGCTCACGGCGAGCAGCGCACGTACGCCGACCAGGCCCAACACCAGGCCGAGAATTCCACCCGTGAGCGCCAGCACCACGCTTTCGGTCAACAATTGCCGCATGATGCGCACCCGGCTCGCGCCCATGGCGGCCCGGATGGCGAACTCCCGCTTGCGACCTGCGGCCCGCACCAGGAGCAGATTGGCCACGTTGGCGCAGGCGATCAGCAGCACGAAACTCACCGCCCCCAGCAACACCAGCAGCGAGGTGCGCGCCCCGGCGACAATCGAGTCCCGCAGCGGCTGAACTGCGAAGCCGTCGTGTGGACCCAAGTCATCGGGGTAACGCCGCCGGTGAGCGTCGGTGGCAAGCTTGAGTTCCGCATTGGCCTGGGCGAGACTCACTCCCGGCCTCAGGCGACCCGCCACAAGGAAGCTGTGCCCCAAGGCGGTGCTGTTCGGGTCGATTTGGAAGGGCGCCCATAAATCGGCAGGGGGATCGGCGACAAACGACCTGCCAAGAACGCCGACAATGGTGTAAGTGTCGTTGCTGAGCGAAATGGCGGTTCCCACGATTTTGGGATCGCCGCCGAATTTGCGCTGCCAAAAACCGTAGCTGATGACCGCAACACGCCCGCCGTTGGGGCTGTCTTCCTGGGGCGAGAAGGTGCGCCCCAGCAGGACGGACGCGCCAAACAGCCGGAAATAATCACGGGAGACACGGAGACCTTGCACTTGCTCCGGAACGTCGCCGGTCAAATTGAAGCCCGGCCCATTGTAGTCGTAAGCCGCAACGTCCTCGAAGACGCCGGTCTGCGCTCTCCAGAAGTTAAAGTTCACCGGCGACGCGAAGGGGTACGGATTATTAGAGAACATATTCGTAAAGCGCACAATTCGCCCAGCGTCGGGATATGTGAGCGGCTTCAGCAGCACCGTATCGACCACACTGAAGACAGCGGTGTTAGCCCCGATCCCGAGCGCCAATGCTGCGATGGCGGTCAAGGTGAAGACTGGGTTCGCGATCAACATGTGCAGGCAGTACTTGAGGTCTTTGCGAAAATCGCTCATCGTCTCCACCGCCTTCGACGCCAGGACCGATTGGAAGCGACTTGGAATTTGCCGATTCTGGAGGATGCACTGTGGTAGATGGTCTGGTTTGATGAGTTCGCTGGCGCCCATGCAAAAGCCGGATAATCTCGGAGGTCGAAATGTGCAGCGTCCGTCACACCACCTGCCTCAGCGAGCTTTGGGGGTTCACGCTGGCAATCCATGTATTCAGATACTCCAAAACCTGAGCCTTGACCGATTGTTCCCCACCATCGTTGTTCCGCCTCTTGCCGCTTTTGTATTCAAAGGTGCCCCTCGCATGGGTCAAGATATCCTGACATTCCCTGCCTATCTGGTCGGCTACGCTGGCTCCCTCCTTCATCTGTTTCGATAAGTGTTCCTCCAGCGGGTGCTTCTCCACCTTATCCTCGCCCCTCCTCTTTTCAGTAATCGGCTCTCCCACCTTCGCCCAGCCCACTGGCGGTTTGCGGCCGATCACCACGTTATTCCAGGTTTCGGTTACTGTCCGGTATCGGATCGGGTCCGTAACGGCGCTCAGATGCACACCGAATTTTTCGCCTTCTCTGCCACGAGCGCCAGAATCCTCCTGGCCAATGAAAATGACCGAATTGGCTGGACGCGCGCCCTGGAGGTACGTCGAACACTGCTTGCACGGTGTCAACGTGGAAAAAACGATGGTGTTGGCGGGGAAGGTTGCAACATTCGAATGCGCCCTGAAGTAATTGAGCAGCATATTCGTTTCTCCGTGGTGGAACCAGCCGGAGTTGACCCCGTACGACAGGATTCTGCCCTCGTCGTCAACCAGCAAAGCCGCGATATAGTTCCAGACGTCGGTTTCCTCCGTCGCCCTGCATTTCCCCAACAGCGCATAGGCGGCCAACATGTAATAGCGCAGCGCTCGATGCAAGCCCTTGTCCCTCGTATGATTCTCCCCTTCGTACTTTACGGGCGCTTGACTGTCGTGAAGGCTCTTCGCCGCCTGATAGAGGCCACCGGGGGCCCTGAGCGGTCCAGGGCCCGGTCCGTCGTCCGCAAGCACCCGAACCTTCCCATTGCCTACGCCGCCTATGATGCGCTCGGCGTCTGCGGAAGCACTCTTGTCGTCGATATACACGAGATCGTTTCCTCCCTCGCCGCTCGTGTACGTGTAGAGCCAGTGATTTTTCCTTAAGTTGGTGTAAACCACACCCGTGGTTCTCTTGCCCACCACATCGAAAACCGTCACAGCCGCAGGAAGGTTATCGTGACCCGAAACGTGCCACTGGAAAACGCCATCCCTATCGATGTATCCGGCTATATTGGAAGCATTGCGTGGATGCCTCTCCTCCAGTGATCGAAAAAACGTTCTAAGGTCCGCCATGTAGCTCTCCTTTTTACCCACCCTGCAACGGTCCGAATCGAGGCATCGGCGGAAATTGTTCGCTCCGCCCAGAATCCCCTCGCTCATCCTCAGCGCTCGTGATGGATCATAGCTGGGGCGCCGAATGAGCGTCCAGTTCAGGTTAACGGGCTAAAAGCACTCTCATCTCCGCCTTTCGCTCCAAAGACGAAATCCGGGTGTCTCACAATCTGACCTAGGTAAGTCGCGGAATCCGGCGCTGTCCCCTTCTCGTCATCCTGATCCCCGCATCTGTGAGATTTGCGTCTTCGAAAATTGCCTGGAGAACTGGAGGCAAACATTGCCGATCCTGAACTTGGAACGTGCCGCTGCACTGGTTGTGATTAGATGGCTCGTATGCCGTCACGACGGCAGTAGTCGATTGCTGGCGTTTTCCAATGGAGTGGTACCGGATGCATTGAAATGAGACGAATACTAACCCAAAGCGATGAGCCGCGGCGAAGTGGAGCGGATGACGCGCCGCTACACGTCGGAGATCAGCGATTTCATCGGTCCGGAGAAAGATGTTCCCGCGCCGCTGGTGCTTCCAAAGGATGAGGACACCAAGTAGGCGGCTTAAGATCTTCGAACTCCATGAGGGCGTAATCCAATGCGCTCGTCCAAACAGCAATTTGGGGCTCTGGGTGGTTGACCGGCCAGCTATTGGGAACGCAAAAACCATGCGCAGGTCTGCTCGATGAACGATTTCAGGCCGAACCACGGCCCTGGCGGCGCGCCACCACATCGATCGTAGCTCCGATGGTCGGAATCGCCCCGTAATAGAAGTACTCGCCAAGCCCTACGGTAAACAGCCAGCAGCCGTAGAGCGCGTGCTCAAAGCAGGAGGTCGCGAGCGAGCCGGTCTCCGCGTAGCGAAACGCGAACAGGAGTCCGCCTGCAAGGGTGAGCCCGAGCGCCAGGCGGTTGCGGAAGATGATATGCATAAAGGCGAAGGCTGCTGCGCTGGCTAGGATCATCGTCCAAGGACGGGGAAAGAGCGCCCGGTAGCGCTCGAAGAAGAAGGTGCGATACAGCACTCCCTGCGGATAAACCGACAGCACCGGATAGGCCGCCATCACCACCGCCCAGAAGGCGGGATTCCGTCGTACAAGTCTCCACTCGCGCTCAGGCGCGAACCGGTGGACGCCAACCCAGATGACAAGCGCGGCGAAGGCGAACATAATAAGGATTCCGGCAAGATGGTGGGGCAACTGGCCAGCATTCCAGAGCCGTGCGCGGATAAAGTGTGGGTCGCGCATCAACTGCCACCACGCATAGCCGGAAGCGATCCATAGCAGCGGGAGCGCTGGAATCCGCATTGGCGAGAACCGGTAGGCGACCGGTCCCACCACGAACAGGAGCAGAAACTCGATGATAAGCGCGGCGCGTGGCATGAAACTCAGCATAGCCTGCGCCGGTGCTCCTGGCACGGAATCCGCACGGAAATAGCTGGAACGGCTAACAAGGGAGTTTGTTGAGGTGGTTGCGTCGCTGCGCTAATTGCAAATCCACCATGCCCAAAGAACTCAATTTCAAACAGGAACTGGTCGGGTGCTTCGGTTTCCCTGTAGCGGAGAATCCGACTCAGGCGATGGTGGAACCAGCCTTTCGTGCGATGGGGTTGGATTGGCGTTATCTCACCCTCGAAGTCCGTCCCGAGAACCTTGCTGCTGCGGTCGC
The DNA here is from genome assembly GCA_030040115.1 of Acidobacteriaceae bacterium. Taxonomy (GTDB): domain Bacteria; phylum Acidobacteriota; class Terriglobia; order Terriglobales; family Acidobacteriaceae; genus Telmatobacter. The sequence continues at coordinate 7,519 of JASHUH010000046.1, forward strand.
CGAAGCCAAAGCCTTCGGTTTTCGCGGATTCAACTGCACGATTCCGCACAAGGTTGCGGTCATTCGACACCTCGACGGACTCGGCGAATCGGCCTCGTTGATGGGAGCGGTCAACTGCGCCGTCAGTCGCGACGGGCGGTTCATCGGTGAGAACACAGACGGCAAAGGCTTCGTCGCAAGCTTTCGTGAACTCGCCGATCCCCGAGGGAAATCCGTCGTCCTGCTTGGGACGGAGGGAGCAGCGCGGGCCATCGGAGTGGAGATGGCTCTGGCGGGCTGCTCACAGATCACCCTCGCAAACCACGATGAAAAGCGCGGCCGCGAGTTGGAAGCGCTATTCCGTGGGCAACCGGGTGAGACGGTAAAATCGATCGGGCATGAACTTGCCGTGGCCTATTTGCCTTGGCGAGGCGATTTCCGCGTGCCTGAAGGCACGGATATTCTCGTTTCCGATACGGCACCGGTGTCTGGCAAGCCCAAGCAACGCTTGTGAAATATGGACTGGGCGGATCCGGATATCCATTGCCAGCGGAGATCGCCGCCCACCAGCTTTGATTTCCGCCTGGAGGACTCCGCAGACAGGCTGACATCCGGAATCAAGGAGCCGCCGTTATCCCCCGACCAGATGAGCAAGCGCTTTTGAGAACGACAACCTGGGGATTCCCGGTGATGAACGTCCATGAGAGCGGGATCACGGATATGGTCGGCCGATACAATGGGCTCGGCCGCCCCAGAACGCCTAGGCCCCGATCTCTTCTGCCGTCCGAATATACTTGTCCCTCAACAGAGGATGACCGTTGGAGATCTCCATATTTCAGAAAAGGACGTCCGGATCAGGTTTGAGCGCATGGATGACGTTGCAGTTTTCTCCTCTCAGCAACGGGAAAAGATTCGCGACGAACTGGTTGTCGCCGCAAAGGCGGACGCACGGATTGGCGGCGCTGCCCATTTAGGCTCGGCGGCGGTTGAGTCGACCGACCGCTGGTCCGATATTGACCTTGCCCTATGCCTGATCCCCAGTGTCGATTTCGATCAGGTATTGCTGGACTGGACGACACGCTTGTATCGCGATTATGCCGCGGTGGCTCACCACGATCTCCGGCGCGGTGACATTCTGTACCGCGTCTTCCTGCTCAACAACACTTTGCAGCTTGATCTCTCCTTCTGGCCCTTTACGCAATTTCGTGCGATCGGACCAACGTTCAGCCTGATCTTCGGCGCTGCCGGAGAGCCGATACCGGCCCCGGCCCCTGATGCGGACGACCTGATCGGAATGGCGTGGCTGTACGCGCTGCACGTGCGTTCAAGTCTTGTGCGATCTCGCCTGTTGCAGGCAGAACATATGTTGAGCGGAATGCGCGATAACGTGCTGTCGCTGATATGCAAGCGTCATGGAGTGGCTCCAATGCAGGGCCGAGGGCTGGACGACCTTCTCGACGAGCAAAGGGTTGTAGCTGCGGAATGTCTCGCTCGGTCCTTGGAACCCGCTGAACTCACGCGCGCATTTCGGGTCACCATGGACGTCCTGCTCGAAGAGGTGCGCCGCACCGACCCTGGATTGGCGTCAAAGTTAGAACCCTCCTTACGCCTGCTCGTTACTTCGTCGGCTTACGATAAATGGAATACAGAGTCACCAACAGGTCAACTGTCGCAAAGTCGCTGAGTCACTTATTGTCGAACGACACTTGCGACTTAGACGGGTTCCGAGCGTGGTGCCACCAAGCCGGAGATCAATCCCGTCGAACCCGAATCCGGGCATTTGGACCATCGCCGACGAGAACGAAGCCGCAGGCAGTGGCCGATGCTGCGGTGGTGGGTATCGAGCAGTTTTCTGAACGAACGGCCTGCAACAAAGACTAAAACCGATGTTCGCAATACGGGCATTTCCCGCTGCATTCGTAAGCTTTGAAGAGGTGCTCACAGGAAACGCAGAACCGGACGTAGAAGCACATACGGATGCATTG
>JASHUH010000525.1 GCA_030040115.1 Acidobacteriaceae bacterium
CGCTGAGTTGGCGAATCTGTTGCTTGGAACCGCGCGCTCCGGAATCGGCCATGATGTAAATCGGGTTCATGGCCCCCTCGTCGTCGGCTCGCTTCATGTTCGAGAACATTTCGTCCGCCACCTGGTCGGTCACCGACGACCACATCTGGATGACCTTGTTCGAGCGCTCGCCATTGGTGATGGCGCCGTCCATGTACTGCTTCTGGACTTCGATCACCTTCTTGTCGGCTTCGTCCACCACGGCGTACTTGCTCTCCGGGATCACCATGTCGTCAAGGCCTACGGAAAGCCCCGAGCGCGTAGCGTACTGGAAGCCCAGCGCCTTGATGCGGTCCAGCATGCCCACGGTGGTTTCCAGGCCCAGGTTCTGGTTGCAGTAATTCACCAGCTGGCCGATCCCCTTTTTCTTGAGCAAGCCGTTGATGAAGGGCATCCCCGCCGGCAGGGCGTCATTCAGGATCACACGGCCCACGGTGGTGGAGATGTACTCCTTGTCGAAATCCACCGGTTCCGTATGCAGCAGGTCCTGATCGTCGTAGGCGGTGGTCATATCGAGCACCTTGCCCGTGTAGCGCAACCGGATTGGCGACAGCGTTTCCAGCTCCCTGGCTTCGAGCGCCATCAGGACCTCTTCCGTATTGGCGAAAACGCGCCCCTCGCCTTTGGCGCCGTTTTTCGCCTTGGTGAGGTAATAGAGGCCGAGCACCATGTCCTGCGTGGGCACGGTGATGGGCTGGCCGGAGGCCGGGGACAGAATGTTGTGGGAAGCCAGCATCAGCACGCTGGCCTCGATTTGCGCTTCGGGCGAGAGCGGAATGTGCACCGCCATCTGGTCGCCGTCAAAGTCGGCGTTGAACGCGGTGCACACCAGGGGATGAATCTTGATTGCCTTACCCTCCACCAGCACCGGCTCAAAAGCTTGAATGCCAAGGCGGTGCAGGGTGGGTGCGCGATTGAGCAGCACCGGATGATCCTTGATCACTTCCTCAAGAATGTCCCACACCACCGGTTCCTGCATCTCCACCATCTCTTTCGCTTGCTTAATGGTGGTGCACTGGCCGGTCTGCTCCAGGCGGTGATAGATGAACGGCTTGAAGAGCTCCAGCGCCATTTTCTTGGGCAGGCCGCACTGATGCAGCTTCAGATCCGGACCCACCACGATTACGGAGCGGCCGGAGTAGTCCACGCGCTTGCCCAACAGGTTTTGCCGGAAGCGGCCCTGCTTGCCCTTCAGCGTGTCGCTCAGCGACTTCAAAGGACGGTTGTTGGCCCCGCGCAGCACCCGCCCGCGCCGGCCGTTGTCGAACAAAGCGTCCACCGCCTCCTGCAACATGCGCTTCTCATTGCGCACGATCACTTCCGGCGCGTGCAGGTCCATCAGCTTTTTCAACCTGTTATTGCGGTTGATCACGCGGCGATAGAGATCGTTCAGGTCCGAGGTGGCGAAGCGGCCGCCGTCGAGCGGCACCAGGGGACGCAACTCGGGCGGAATCACCGGCAGTACGTCCAGAATCATCCACTGGGGCTTGTTCGCGCTTTTGCGGAATGCCTCCACCACCTTGAGCCGCTTGGCGTACTTCAGCTTCTTCTGCGCCGAGCTCTCATTCTTCATCCGCTCGCGCAACTCCATGGCCAACTCCTCCACGTTGACGCGCTTGAGCAGCTCCTTGATGGCTTCGGCGCCCATCATGGCTTTGAAGCCTGAGGGCCGGAACTGCTGATCGAGCTCGCGAAAACGCACTTCATCCTTGATAATTTCGCGCTCGCGCACGGGCGCGTCGCCCGGATCGATCACCACATACGATTCGAAATAGAGAATGCTCTCCAGGTCGCGCAGCGAGATGTCGAGCAGATGCCCGATGCGCGACGGCAGGCCCTTGAAAAACCAAACGTGCGAGCAGGGCGAGGCCAGCTCGATGTGGCCCATGCGCTCCCGCCGCACCTTACTCACCGTCACTTCCACGCCGCACTTGTCGCAGATCACGCCGCGGTGCTTCATGCGTTTGTATTTACCGCACAAGCACTCCCAGTCCGTCACCGGGCCGAAGATGCGAGCGCAAAACAGTCCGTCGCGTTCCGGCTTAAAGGTGCGGTAATTGATGGTTTCCGGTTTGGTGACCTCGCCATGCGACCAGCTGCGGATCTTCTCGGGCGAAGCCAGCATGATGCGGATTGCGTCGAAATCGGTAATAGGGCTGGAAAGCTCAAATGGGTTGGTTCGGAACAAGGTCACCCTCCTTGGCGGGCCTTTTGGCGCCGGCGCAGGTTTTCCCGGGATTTTTTAACGGGTCCTTCCTTCCCCGGGATGCGGCGTTTGCCGCTTTCAAGAAGGACCCGGAAAACTTAGCTGCTCGCTCCCAGCTTCTAGCCGCCAGCCTTTTCGCGCTCCCTCGTGCTGTCGTGACATTCACAGCAGCACATCGGAGCTGGAAGCTGGCAGCTAGTAGCTAAAAGCTGCTTCTTAATCCGCCACTGCAGCCACTTCCGGCGTGGGCGCCTTGCGCGCCAATTGATCCGCACGCTTGATCAGCTCTACGTCCAGGCACAACGACTGAAGCTCGCGAATCAGCACGTTAAACGACTCCGGCACGCCCGGCTCGATGGCCGCTTCGCCCTTGACAATGGCCTCATAAATTTTGGTGCGGCCATACACGTCGTCGGACTTCGCGGTCAAAAGCTCCTGCAGGATGTAGGCCGCGCCATAGGCTTCGAGCGCCCACACCTCCATTTCACCAAAGCGCTGGCCGCCGAACTGCGCCTTGCCTCCCAGCGGCTGTTGGGTGATCAGCGAGTACGGCCCGATAGAGCGCGCGTGAATCTTGTCGTCGACCAGGTGCGAGAGCTTGAGCATGTAAATATAGCCCACCGTCACCGGCTGTTCGAACTGCTCGCCGGTCATACCGTCGTAGAGCGTTGTCTTGCCCGACTCCGGCAGCCCGGCGGATTTCAACAGCGATTTGATCTCCTCCTCGCGCGCACCGTCGAACACCGCCGTGCCGAACCAAATGCCCTTGTCCATGCCGGCAACCACGCGCAGCAGCGTCTCGTCGTCCAGTTCGAGTAGCTGCCGCAACACCGCTGTGCCGGCAAACTCTTTCTTCATCGTCTCGCGCGTTTCCGCGGCGGCGGAGTGGTTGCGCACCAGTTCGGCGACTTTCTTGCCCAGCCCGTGCGCGGCCCAGCCAAGGTGCGTTTCCAGAATCTGGCCGACGTTCATGCGCGAAGGCACGCCCAGCGGGTTGAGCACAATCTCCACCGGCGTTCCGTCGGGCAGGTAGGGCATGTCTTCCTCGGGCAAAATGCGCGAAATCACGCCCTTGTTGCCGTGCCGGCCGGCCATCTTGTCGCCCACCGACAGCTTGCGCTTCATGGCCACGTAGACTTTCACCAGCTTGATTACGCCCGGAGGCAGCTCGTCGCCCTTTTGCAGCTTGGCCACCTTTTCGTTGGTGATCTTGCGCAGCACTTCGATCTGCCGCGAAGTCATCTCCTCGATTTCGTCGATCTGCTCGTTCACCCGCGGATCCTTGTCGGCATAGCGGATGCGCTTCAGGTTCTTGGTCGAGATACGTTCGATGGTGTCGCGGTCCAGGATCGCGCCCTTGGTCAATAGTCGCTTGTTGGTGCGCTCGTCGTGTAAATCGGCCAGCACTTCCTTGCCGCCCAGAATCGCATCCAGCCGCTTCAGCCGCTCGTCGGTCAAAATTCGAATCTCGTCGCCCAAGTTCTTTTCGAGCTTGGCCACGTAGTCGGCCTCGATCAGCTTGGCGCGCTCATCTTTCTCCTGGCCCTTGCGGCTGAAGATGCGCACGTCCACCACCGTGCCCTCGATGCCCGGCGGGCAGGTCAGCGACGCGTCGCGCACGTCGCCGGCTTTCTCACCGAAAATCGCGCGCAGTAACTTTTCTTCCGGAGTGAGCTGCGTCTCCCCCTTCGGCGTGACTTTGCCCACCAGGATGTCGCCGTGCCCGATCTGCGCGCCGATGCGAATTACGCCGCTTTCGTCCAAATCGCGTAGCGCGTGCTCGCTTACATTGGGAATGTCGCGCGTGATCTCTTCCGGACCCAGCTTGGTGTCGCGCGCCTCGATCTCGAACTCCTCGATGTGCACCGAAGTGTAGTAGTCCTCGCGCACCAGCTTCTCGCTGATCAGGATCGCGTCTTCGAAGTTGTACCCGCGCCAGGGCATGAAAGCCACCAGCACATTGCGTCCCAGCGCCAGTTCGCCATGCTCGGTGCACGGTCCGTCGGCGATCACTTGGCCCTTCACCACGCGGTCGCCTTCGCGCACCACCGGCTTCTGGTTGATGCAGGTGTTCTGATTCGAGCGCTTGAACTTGATGAGCTGGTAGATATCCGAGCCCACCTCGCGCGAGAGCTGCGTGGGGTGATGCTCGCCCTCGACGCGCACGATAATGCGCTCCGAGTCCACCGAGTCCACAATGCCGTTGCGCTTGGCCAGAATCACGGCCCCCGAATCGCGCGCGGTGACGCCCTCCATGCCCGTGCCCACCAGCGGCGCCTCGGCCACCAGCAGCGGCACGCTCTGCCGCTGCATATTTGCGCCCATCAGCGCCCGGTTGGCGTCGTCATGCTCCAAAAACGGCACCAGCGATGCCGCCACCGAGACCAGTTGTTTGGGGCTGACGTCGATGTAATCCACCTCCGCCCGGTTCACCAGCACAAAGTTCCCCAGCCGGCGCGCGTTCACCAGGTCGTCGGTAATCACGCCGTTCTCATCGAAATCGATGTTGGCCTGTGCGATGGTGTGTTTGTCCTCTTCCCACGCCGAAAGGTAGAAGCTGTACGGAATGGATTCGATCGTCCGCTTGCCCGCCTTCTTCAGTTGCGCGTTCAGACGTCCTGCTTCTTCCTTCTCGATGTGGTCGCCCACGCGCAAGCCGCTTTCGCCGGCGTTTACGATCTCCACGTAGTCGAGAATCCGCGAGTCCTTCACCTTGCGGTAAGGCGACTCGATGAAGCCGTATTCGTTAATGCGCGCAAAGCAGCTCAGCGAGCTGATCAGCCCGATATTGGGGCCTTCCGGCGTCTCGATCGGGCAAATCCGGCCGTAGTGCGTCGGGTGCACGTCGCGCACCTCGAACCCCGCGCGTTCGCGGCTCAGCCCGCCCGGCCCCAACGCCGAAAGCCGCCGCTTGTGCGTAATCTCCGACAGCGGATTGGTCTGATCCATGAACTGCGAAAGCTGCGAGGAGCCGAAGAACTCCCGGATGGCCGCCATCACCGGCTTGGCGTTGATCAGGTCGTGCGGCATCGCCGTCGAGAGCTCCTGATACACGCTCATCTTTTCCTTGATGGCCCGCTCCATGCGCACCAGGCCGATGCGAAACTGATTCTCCATCAGCTCGCCCACCGCCCGCACGCGGCGGTTGCCCAGGTGGTCGATGTCGTCCACCACGCCTATGTTTTTGCGCAGCTTGAGCAGGTAGCGGATCGTCGCGTAAAAATCCTCCGGCGTCAGCGTGCGGTGATCGAGTGGCGTCGCGTCCTGGTTTTCATACAATTTGATGTTGAACTTCAACCGCCCTACGCGCGAAAAATCGTACTTGCGCGCGTCGAAAAACATGCCTTCGAACAGCGCCGTCGCGGTGTCCAGCGTCGGCGGATCGCCCGGCCGCAGCTTACGGTAGATCTCGATCAGCGCTTCTTCCGGCTTGTGCACCGAGTCGCGCTTGAGCGTGTTCGAAATGATATTGCCGACATCGTCGCGATCGGGGAAAAAGACCTCGAACGTCGTCGCCCCCGAAGCCATCACCTTGTGCAGCCGGTCTGCGGTCAACTCCACGTTGGCTTCGACAACCACTTCGCCGGTCGTGGTGTCCACCACGTCCGCCGCGGTCAGCGCCCCGTCCAACTCCGCGGCTTCAACCTCCACTCTGTCCACGCCCGCGCCGCGCAGCGCCTTCATGATGTGGGGCGTGATTTTCCGCCCCGAGTGCGCAATCTCCTCGCTGCCGTGCAGTATGGCGTGCGCCGGCTTCGATCCCACCAGGTGCGTGTTCGCCGCCGCATTCTCGGGAACCATCCAATGCAGCTTGCTCTCCGCAATCTGGATCC
>JASHUH010000526.1 GCA_030040115.1 Acidobacteriaceae bacterium
CTGACCCGGAGCGCGTGTGCTACATTCCCGGCGACCTTACCGATCCCTCCATTCCCCGGGAAGTTGTCGACGCCACCCTGGCTGCATTCGGATCCATCGACATCGTGGTGAATAACGCCGGCTATAGCTGGGACAACGTGATCCAGAAGACCACCGACGAACAGTTCCAGGCCATGTTGGAGATTCACCTCGTGACCCCCTTCCGCCTTCTTCGCGCCGCTTCGACGTATATCCGGGAAACTGCGAAAAAAGAGATCGCCGCCGGTCAGCGGGTGATGCGGAAAGTGGTGAACATCACCTCGATTGCCGGCGCCGACGGAAATCCCGGCCAAGCCGGATATTCGTCGGGAAAAGCGGGGGTCATCGGCTTGACCAAGACGCTGGCGAAGGAATGGGGCCGCTATCACGTCAACGTGAACGCGGTGGGATTCGGACTGATTGAGACACGCCTGGTTCAGCCCTTGGATGCGGAGGGGGCAAGCATGGAGATGCATGGACACCAGATTCGCCTGGGAGTGCAGCCGAGCATGCTGGAGTCCGTGAAGAACGCCTGCCCGCTAGGGCGCCTGGGCACGCCCGAAGAGGCTGCCGGCGCGGTGTTGTTCTTCTGCTCGCCGCTGTCAGATTACGTGACCGGGGAAGTGCTCATCTGCGGCGGAGGATTCCACTTTTAAGATTCCACGCTGAGGGCGAATTCCTCGGTGGCTTCCGCCCATTCCAGCCCGTAGTCCTCGGGGGGCGGGTATTCCTGATCGACCAGAAGATGGAGCTCCAGCCAGTGAGCCAGGCTGCATTCGGCGCCCGAGTCATAGGAGATCAGCTTTGGTTTTTCCTGGGTCTACAGAAGGGAAGCCGGGACTGCTTCCATAGCGTTCAACATGGTTCGCCTCCGGGCGGGTTCGAACCGGGGCCGCCAACCTGTGAAAAACAGCAGACCACCTGTGGGTTCCCCAGCGCCGTGATGCCCGTCACGGTTTCTCAGCCGGCCTGCTCCACTTCCCTGGATGGCCCTTACGCAACTCTGCCGCAGGGTGCGCATGGCCCCGGTGGCGCTGCAGGGATTATGGAAACCAGTCCCCTCGATTTTGCAGGCTTGGCAAACCGGCCTTGGCAATAGGAGACTTACAACATCATCCTTGATCGGCCTTTCGGGTTTGGCTCATCCTTCCACGTTTTTCTCGTCGCTACAACTAGGCAAAACCCTTGCTCAACGGGGCCTCCTGTATTCGTCGTCACTGTCATGAAGAATCCGCAGGTGCTGTTCTGAGTTTCTAGGAGAAACATCCCGCCCGAGAAGTTCCTCTTCGGAGGTGACTATGCTGGCTTCACCCGCTGTCGATTCATTGCGCCCCCCTCAGGCACAAGATACGTTTAGGCTTATCCGGCATGAATCCCGCCAGGAGACCGGGCCCGAAAACTGGCGAGACTTCTGGTTTGTCGATGCCGATGATGATGACGTCTTGAACGGCTATTTATTCAGCGACGATGTTGAACGTTAGACTGGCCGCAACACCAGGTTTCTTTTCGGCACTTCTCCAGATCTGCGGGACTTATATGCTCCACGAGATTGCTCGTTCCAGAGACAACCGTTACGTGTGTGCAGGGGCTTTGCGCGTTTACCCACTGGAAAAATGCGTTCAAGTTCGACAAATTCATTTCGGGATAAGGTGCGGTTCCAAGGGCGATCTTTTGTCCTCACCTTTTGCTGGAGAATTAACTTCGCAGCCCTTGATGCGCCCTGTAACAGATAGCTGACCAGAGCATGCAACTGTTTCTTGCTCAGAGTTGCGCCGTAATCCTGCGACATGTGGGACCGCTTGCCGCATTTAAAACTCCAGATCGTGGCTTTTGAAATGCTGACAAACGCCCCATCTTTACTCTGGATGATCGCCTAAAGTTGTCCTGCGCGCGCACCAAGCCCGCGACTGTCTTGCCGCTGTCTCTCTTCCGCCGTGGTCTTGTAGCCCTGCCTGCGCAATTTTCGCGCTGATGCCATTGCCAAATGCGTGACCTACCCATTCTGGTGATGCGCCCGCTTTCGGAACGTGCCAGATTCATTTGGAGGCGACCGGGTATGGCAGAAGCATTGGTTAAGCTATCGAATGAATTGGCTGAAATTGTGCGGGCATTCAATCCCTACATGGTGAGCGTTCGGGCTCGGCGCCATTACCCGTCAGGCGGAATTCGCTGGGGCGCCGATTTAATTGTTACCGCGGATCATACGGTGGAACGCGAGGAAGAAATTGCCGTGACGCTTGCAGACGGGACAACCGCGTCAGCAGTGCTGATTGGCCGGGATCCCGGAACGGATCTTGCCGTGCTCAAGATTTCGCCGGCCGCAGCGTTCAGAGAACCTGAGCACGCTGACGAAATCAGTCGCCGCAGGATTTGGCGTGTTTCTGCCCGATGAGATGCATCGGCCGGCGCCTTTCGGAAGGGCTCCCGTTGCCGCCCTGGTCGAACCGCTGACGCCGCGAGAGATCGAGATTTTGCGCACCATGGGGGATGGTTTTGGAAATAAGGAAATCGCGGTGCGCTTCGGTATATCGGAAAACACCGTCAAATTTCACGTTGGCTCAGTCATGGGTAAACTGGGAGCGGGTAGCAGGACGGAGGCCGTGATGTTGGGCATTCGTCACGGCATCGTTTTCATCTAGGCATTGAATGCGCGGTCATTCTGCTAAGCGTAAGTTTTGAGTTGCTCGATGCCGGCCTTGATCTTCGGCTTCAAATCGTCACTCACCGGCACGGCCGGAGGCCGCACATTGGCGCAGTCCAGGCCAAGCATCGCGCTGAGCGCGTATTTGTTTCCGGCTGCTCCGCTGCGGGAGGCGGCGCCGATCGCCGTCTGGTAACTGTTCTGGGCTTCCTGCAGGCGCGCGATGGCGGGCTTGATGTCCTGTCCGGCGCGGTGAGCCCGGAACACCTCTGCGATCTGTTTGGTGTAAATATTGCCGGAGGCGAGAATGCAGCCGTTGCCGTGGCTTAACGCCGCCTCGAGAAGATTATCGGTGCCGGTCAGGGCGGCCAGGCCGGGCATCGCCGCGACGATCCTCTCGTACTCCGCCGCATCGCCGTTCGAGTCCTTCACGCCCACAAAATTCGGATATTTGGTTAGCGTCTCAAAAAACGAAGCAGGTACGGGAACGCCGGTGACGCGCGGGATGTGATAGTAGCGGATCGGAGTTTTGATTTGCGCAAATGCCTGGTCGAAGTACGCAATCACGCCTTCTGGCTTTGGATTCTTCTCGTAATAGGGCGGGACGATCAGCATGCTGTCTGCGCCGTTGTCGGCGGCATGTTTGCTGAGCTCGATGGTTTCCGCGATGTTGGCCGTGCCCGTGCCCACGATGAAATCGAGGCCGTGCTTGTTGCGCGAGGCGTTCTCAAGGATGCGTTTGCGCTCGGCGACGGAAAAAGATTGCCCTTCCCCGGTGGTGCCCAAAAGAAGCACCCCATCGGCTCCCGCTTCTTTCCAAAACGCCAGCATCTCATCGTTCGCCCCGTTTTTGAAATTGCCGCGGCTATCGAGCGGCGACAACGCCGCGATCCAGAAGCGGTCGCGGGGCGCTTTCAGCGGGTCGATGGTTGATTTTGGAGCCTTGGCCATCGCGCGCGTGGCTGCAGCCGCTGCAATACTCATGCCAACGAATGTTCGGCGGTTCAGATTCACGGAGTCCTCCTCAATTCCCAGCGAGATTGCCCAGCCCGTACTGCTCGGGGTTTTAGTCTCATCAACCAAGACTTGTCAAGAAGTGAATGAAAAGGGTTCTCCGTCACTTTTGGTGAACCAGAGTACGCGTTTTTAATGCCGGACGCCCGTCCCTTCCGCGATTTTTGTCGCAAAGAAGGGATCCTGCCCATCCCGGCTTGGTAATGCGACCATTCCGGAGCGACCCGGGTCCGCTCCCGGTATAATCCTATCTTCCGCACGGGGTAGGGAGTTCGCTGTGCGGAATTCAAGAGCAAATTGGAAGGCAATAAGACCTGGAGCAAAAGGAGAATGTTATGGAAATAAATAGACGCGAACTCTTGATGACCGGCGTGGGCCTCGGAGTCTATGCAGCAATGGCTGACAAGATCAGTTCTGCCGAAACGACCGCCAATCCCGCTTACCCCCTCCCGGATCCTAAGGTGATGGCGTTTCGTCTTGCCCAGGATTTGCAATTCGATCCCAACAAAACCAAGGGGGCGGGGGAATTTGTGCTTTGGGGCGACCCCAACCAGGAGGGCATTCCGTACGGGGTCCTTCAAAAGTGGTATCCGAACAGCATGAGCCATCCCCACTTTCATTTGCACGACCGATATATCTATGTCATTTCAGGGACGTGGTGGTTGGGATGGGGACTGAAGTTTGACCCCAATAGCACTTATCCCATGACGGCTGGCAGCTTCGTCCACCACTTTCCCATGGAAATCCATTACGACGGCGCCAAAGACGAGCCATGTACGATGCTCATTTGCGGCATCGGTCCCGCCCGCGGACACCAGCCTTCCGAGCTTCACCTTTATCGCTCCGTGTCACCCGAGGAGCTCAAACTGATCAAGGAATATCCGAGTCAAGAAATGGAATAAAGAAATCTGAAAAGGGGTTGCTATGGTGTCCAGGGGTCTCGAGCGGAGAGAATTCCTGAAGTTCCTGACCATTGCCATGGCTGGGGTTGCTTCCAGTCGGCTCATGGAGGTGGCGCGGGTGGACGCTGCCGGACGAGCCAAGATCACGGACGTAAAGCTGGTTCGGCTTCGAGTGGAAAAGGATCTTGGATCGTATCCGGATTGGGTCGGCAATCCGCGGCACGTGACCATCGGTGGAGGAGCCTTCACCGAAGTGCACACCGACCAGGGTGTGACGGGCATTGGGCCCGAAATCGATCCCTCGCTCCTGCCGCAAGTCAACGCCATTTTGGCCGGCCAAGACCCCTTCGACATCAATCTGCTCGCAACCCGGCTATACGACGTGCGTGGGGGCGGGATGGGCTATCGCGGCAGCGCCGGGGCGGAGATCGCGGTTTGGGATCTGATGGGTAAGCTAGCCAACCAGCCCCTCTATAAGCTCTGGGGCGGCGGCCGCGAACGCGTGGTCCCCTACGCAAGCATGCTTCGCCTTTCTACGCCGGAAGAGCGCGCGGAGATAGCCGCCAAGTTGAAAGCCGACGGTTGGCGAGCCATCAAGGTGCGCTCGTCATTTCCCACTTTGCGCGAAGACGTCCAGCTCGTCGAGGCCATCCGCAAGACCACCGGCGACGACTGGATCATCATGTGCGACGCCAACAAGGCCACCTTTGACGAAGCTGCCACCAAAGGGGTCCGGTGGGATTTCACGCGAGCCTGCCAGACGGCCCTCGAATACCAACGCCTCAATGTTTACTGGCTCGAGGAGCCGCTGCCGCGTTACGACTACGACCAACTGGCCGAATTGAATCGCATGATCTATATGAAATTGGCCGGCGGAGAGGGCAATCGAGGAGTGCACGAATTCCGCGATCTGCTGGAAAAGGGGTGCTTTGACATCGTGCAGCCGGAAGTGATGCTCGAAGGCCCAAGCCATCTGCGCATGATTTCCGCGATCGCCCAATCGATGTACAAAATGTGCATTCCCCATGTAGGCGATATGCGCTTGGGAACGATCTGCGACCTTCACCTGATCGCTTCCTGGCCGGAGACGACTTCTCCGTACATCGAAATCTTCAACGACCAGCCAATCGGAAACTACACCTACCCATTTTCCATCTTCGAAGAACCGCCGGCGCTGACCAAAAACGGCTTCTTCGAACTGCCGCAAGGGCCTGGATTAGGAATGAAAATCAAAGAGGATTTGGTCCTCAAAAGCTGAGGTCCTGTAAGCCTGGGCGGCCGTGCGCCGGATAAGACTCCGAACTGACATCAATTAGTCAGCTGGCGTGGATCGACAAAATTCAATCCGGGCTCTATCCAGACGCACTTCCGCCTTGGTCACGGAACCACAGCGGAAGTTTCCGTCCGGGTAATCGGTTGCCCCGGAAAGACGTTCGGCTGCAACTCGCCATGCGCGATCACCGGAACGCCCTGGACCAGGACATATCTCATTCCGGTGCTGACCTTAGTCGGCTGGGAATACGTGGATTGGTCGGCAACCGTGGCCAGGTCGAAGACCACAATATCGGCGTCGGCGCCCACCTGAATGCGCCCCTTCCGCAATCCGGTTCGAGTGGCCGACGCCAGGCATTCTGCCGGCATCAGGGTCATTTTGCGGATGGCGTCCATCAGCGTTAACGTTCCCTGTTCGCGCACATAGCGCGCGAGAATGCGGCAATAGGTTCCCGCCTGGCGGGGATGGCCCGGCGCTCCATCGCTCGCGATCATCACCAGCGGATTCCGGATGATGTTATCCACAGTTTGTTGGTCATTCTGGTAGACGAGAATGAATTGCGGTTTCGGATCGGCATGCATCTGGTCAAAGAGTTCTTTGGTGAGCCGCTCGCCGGTGGCCGGTATGGCGAGATCTCCATAACTGATCCCTAACTCCCTCTGCCACCCCGGGTTGAATACCGCCGAGTTGATATAGGTCAGGCCTGCCGTGTAGGGGTATGCTTCCGTGGTTACATCCAAGCCGCGCGCGCGAGCCCCGGCAATCATCTCCAGGCACTCCGGCGCATCCTTCATGCAACTGCTGTTGATATGAACGATGTGTAAGGGCGCTCCGGTAACAGCGGCGTCGGCGATCACTTCGCTGACCGCCTCGATGGAACCGGGATCGAGATGACCTGAACTGCGAATGTGCGTAAAGACCGGCGCATGATTGCGAGCGGCGACGCGAAAGATCTGCAGGACTTCATCGCGGCTGGCTCCGGGAGCATATTGAATCCCCATCCCGATGCCGAGCGCGCCTGCGTCAATCTCATGCTGAAGACGATCCTGCATCTGTCTCACTTCGGCCGGGGTCGTCGGATCGTTGGTGGCCGGGCCGCTGGGAATCAGAAGCGAATCCAGCGGCGGTGACTGTCCTAAAGCAAGGGCTCGCGCATAATCGTAGTTCGCCGTGGCCCCGTAGTTGATGACGGCTTTTCCCGCCCGCTGCTGAAGGAATGTGTTGATGTTTTTCGCGCCGATTTCCATTTCCAGTGCGGTGGTCACGCCGTCGAAGACCTTCAACCGGTACTGCTCGGGCTCTTGCCCATGCTGGTGCAGATCGATAAAACCCGGAGCCACCACCAACCCGGTTGCATCGATGACCGTCTTGCCCTGCATCGGGGCGGCGCTGACGGCAGCGATGGTGTGGCCCTGAATGGCGACATTGCGAATCGCATCGAGTCCGGTTTCAGGGTCGATGACCCAGCCGCCGCGGATCACCACGTCGTAATTCTGCGCGAACACGGGTAAGCCTGCGAAAAGCAACAGCAGCACAACACAAAAACGTTCCATCATCGGGCGTTCTCCTGGTTGGTGAGAGAGACAGAGAAAAGGTGCGGTTAAATTATAGACGCATTTTTGACTCGACAGTTCCCGTTTGCCGCAGTCAGACCCGACGATGGCAGCCTCTCTGAG
>JASHUH010000527.1 GCA_030040115.1 Acidobacteriaceae bacterium
ATATAGACATCGCTATAGGCATAGTTCAAATCGAGACCGAAGTGTTCGTTCGGGAACAGGTCCGTTGCCACGCTCACGAACCGGCTATGATCCGTATGATCCAGCGGGCCGGCGTACGCAACGTTGGCGGCCGTCAAATCGGCCGGACTCAGGTTGTTGGTGTTGTTGTGCCGTTCGCGGTCCGTAAAGGCGCCTGAAACCGTCGCCCACGCCTTCGGTCTGTAAATGGTGTGCACCCGGTACTCGCGCAATTGCCTGAAGCCCATCGGCGTAAGCGCGTTGTCGTTGTACATCGCTTCGACGGAGCCGTTGATATCCCAATTGTTGGTGGGGCGCAGGAAGGCGTTCACGATCGCGCCGTCTCCGTTGATGTCGACGATGGTGGGTGTCCAGGTGGCCGGGGCGGTGCTGGTCGCGTACGCGTAGGCGGTCTGATTGATGTCATGCAAGCTGTGGCGATAGGTGAGAGCGAACGTGGCACGGGAGGTGGCGTCCCAGCTCAGCGTGAAGTTATTCTCCACAGACTTCTGGCCGAAGTATTGCGGCAAGGGCAAGCCGATGTCGCCGCTGCCTTCAAAGGTCGACGCGCCCGCCGCGCTGGTGTTCAATGTTGTCGGACTGTTGATCGTTTCGTTGCCCGCAGCCGTACCCGTCAGCAACGTGGTCAAGCCGTTCATGGTCGTCGTTCCCGGCTGATGAGTATTCGAGAAAGTCACCTGCTCTTCGAGGCTCACCCGGTTGCTGAACTGCCATACGGCGCCAAAATCGGCGGCGATCACTTCGCGTTTGGCGCTGCCCGCAGCCGTGTATACGAGTCCGGTGGTCGCCCCGCTCGTGCTGGCCGTTGTCAATCCCTGGAAGCTCTCGTAATAGGCCGGCATATTCATGTTGGCGTTGGTGTACCGCACGTCGCCGTTCAAGGCCAGGTTTTTGATGCTCGAACTCTGCACCCGGAAGATCTCCGTCGGAAAGAGAATGCGCGTCGGCGCCGAACGGGAATAGTTGGTCACTACCGCGCAAGCCGGGTTCACCACCGGCATGCCGCCGGCCATGGTCGAGGCCGACAGCATCGGATTGCCGCTCATGCTGTTGGCGTTGCACGAGCTGCTCGTGTAGGGCGTTAGGGTAAAGTAACTCGCCAACAGCGCCGCCGGGGTTCCGTCCGCCTCCTGCACATTGAACGCGCCCGGCGCGAGGTTGAAGTAAGAGTTCACCTTCTCATGGTCGATCTCCTCTTCATACGTCAGCCGCGTGTTCCGCACCGGCTTCCAATCGATCCCGCCCAGGAAATTGTCGCCGCTGTTGCGCTGGAACTCTTCGACGATATTGGAGTACGAGCCGCCGAATGAATAGCCGCTCGGCGTCAGGCTCGGCCCCTGAAAAACATCCTGTGAGTAGCTGAACCGGTACGTCACTTTCGCCAGCGGCGCCGCGGTCAAATTCACGTTGGTCATGCGGCGCACAGTATTAAACAGGAATGGGGATTGATCGATCTGCGCGTAGGGCAGCGCGCCCGTCGGCGCGCTTGCCGGCCCGATGGGCATGGTTTGCCCTGAAGGAATGTTCGGGTTGCCCAGCAGATCATAATCCATATATTGGCGGTCGCGGCGGAACATTCCCGAGAAGTCGTAGACCTTGCCCTTCTGAAAATCCAGCCGGGCGAAATCGTTGGGATCGCCGCCAAATCCGCTGCTTACCGCATTGAGCACATCGAACGGCCCGCTTTCATTTCCGGGATTGGCGCGCATTTCGAAGGTCTGATTCAGCACCCGTGGTCCGGACTGCAGATTCACCAGCGTGTCGTACATCGGAGCGCCGCCGTTGATGTTGGCGATGCGGCCGCCCAGGTCCACCGACTGGTGGATCGTGTAGCCGGTGGGAACGCTCATTTCCGGCGTCGCCCCCGGCGCAGCGGGCGCGGCGGGAGTTTGCGCAGCGGCGAGGCCCGCGATCAGCGCCAGGATAGCCGCCCCGGCGCACGCACTGAGACGCCGAACCATTGCGGGCGAGCCATGTTGCTTCGAAAGCTTTGAATGCCAGACTGTCATGTTCATATGAAGCCTCACTTGAAAACCGCTTCTTCCCTAAACCCCCAAACCTTGCTTCAAAGACCTGCCGCCCGGCCCGCGCCGCCGTCCGGGCAGGACTGAGCGGCCCGGACGTTGACAGCTACCTCAGAAACGCTTGGTCAATGTTGGAACCGTGAATGTAGGTGTGGCAGCTCGTGCACGGCGCCAACTCATCCGATCCCGCGCCCATGCCGTGAATCGTCGCGTTCGCCACCCGGCTATGGCACTGGTTGCAGAGATTGTTGATGCTGGCCAGGTTCAGCAACCGCGGATTCTGCGAACCATGCGGCGTGTGGCAAGCCAAGCACCCTTCCGCCTTGACCGGCGCGTGCTCGTACACAAACGGCCCGCGCACGTCGGTGTGGCACTTGGTGCAGATCATGTTCTGATCCGCCGTGCTCCGCAGATTGTTGGGGCCGAATGTGCCGTGTACATCATGGCAATCGGAGCACTGCACCAGGCCTTCATTCACCCGGTGATGAATGGGCATGTTGAACTGCGCCCGCTCGCTGTTGTGGCACTGGTAGCAGAGCGTGGGCTCCGGCCCTTTGAGCAGCTCATCCTTGGCCTCGGGGCTGTGCACGTCGCTGGTGGTGCCCATCAGGTGCAATTCCGCCGCCTGCAAGGGAGTGCGTGCCTCGGAACCGTGAATGCTGTGGCAGCTAATGCAGCTCAGGCCCGCTTTGGCGTGGGGCGAGCGCTCAAAATTGGGGTGGGTTCCAGCGTGGCATTTCAAACAGGTGTCGTTCACCTGCTTTGCCGAGCCCTTCAAAGGATCGAAGATTTTGCTCACGTCGCCGCCGCCGGCCACGTGGTCGGCGCCCGGTCCATGGCAGTTTTCGCAGGTGATGCCGTTGTCACCGTGCATGAACGCCATCTTGGTGTGCGGATTGGTGGCGAACTTCTTGCTCACCTCGTCATGGCAGGTGGCGCATGTGTCGGAGCCCACGTAATTCGAGGGCTGAACCGCCTTCGCCGCCGCGGGGTTGGCCGGCTTGTCGCTCTTGGGAGGAGCGGCCAGGGCGGTGGCGCAGATCATGCCCGCGCCCAAAATCAACATCCAACTCGCTCGCAGTCCCGGCCAAATCCCCGGAGCCGCACCGATCGGCAATCGCGTTACAGGCCCACTCGTATGCATGCAAGTTACCGCCTTGGGACACTCCCTCTGCCTCTTCCACCGGCAGCGGAGCTAGCGGCGCGTGGGGCCGGACCTGACGTTTTCTCTTGCGGGCGCCGGATCGGCATCATGTGCGCTGGTTCGTCTTACCGAGGAAGCTTCGCGCTGTGCGGAGCATCACTACTTATCCGCAACGTTACGCTGCGGTCATACACCCAAGCGGTGATGTTCATCACATCATTTCAAGCGCCCGGAATTGGCCTTTATTTGCCCGCGCCAGAGCGATTTACGCTCCGGGGCCGATCGTCATTTCGTGAGCGCAGTCACATCCATGCGCGTTCCGCGCCTGACTTCGTTCCGCCTCCGCGACGCCCTTTCAATAGACGTGAGGCCCATCACATCCAAGGCCACGCTCAATGCGCAACACTTTCCTGAGACAAGAGCCTTCATGCCCCGAGAGCCTTCGCGCCTCCACCTTGATGATGGCCCTCACGAGGAGCGCAAGGTCCAGGAAAACGGCGGAGGCGCTGTATCGGCATCGGAAGAAGGCAAGTCGATGGCGAACACAGAAATTTCTTCGGATGGGCATGCCCGGACCGCACACCTGGGTCGCCAGGCGCCGGTGGGTTGCGCCGCCTGCTCCAACCGCCGTCCCGGGTGGTTCTGTTCCCTGGGCAGCGCCGTTCTAGCCGATCTCGAGTTGGCCACCAGCACCATCTCTCTGCCCGCGCAGGCAGCGCTGTTTACCCAGGGCGAGGAAGCCCGCTGCCTCTACCTCATCTGCGGCGGCTATCTTAAGCTCACCGCCGGCCGGCCCGACGATCACCAGATGATCGTCCGCGTCGCCGGTCCCGGCTCCATGCTCGGCCTGTACGCCGTTCTCTCCCACGGCGTTTACGAAGTTTCGGCGGAATCCCTGACCACCGCCCAATTGCGCCCCGTCGAGCGGGAGCGGTTCCTCACCTTCCTGCGCAGCCATAAAGAGGCGCAAATGCGCGCCGTGCAGTGCATCTGCCAGGAGTATCGCTTCGCTTTGCAGGACGCCTGCCGCATCGCCCTCTCTGAAACCGTGGCCACGCGCCTCGGCCGGCTGCTACTTGAACTCGCCCATCAAATCGGTGAACGCACCGAAGGCGGCGAATTCCACTTTCCCCTCCTCCTCACCCACGAGGAGATGGCCTCCATGACCTGCACCACCCGCGAAACCGTGACCCGCACTCTGGGTCAGTTCCGGAAGGAAGGCTGGATCGCGATCGAGGAGTCTCTTGTCACCCTCCGTCAGCCCGAACGGCTGCAAAGCCTCCTCTAGGCGCTTGACCTCACGCTTCGCTTTTTGCCGCTTCCGCCTGGCCCGTTTCCCCAGTCCAAGAGGTATGATTTTCCTAGGGCCTTCCCAGTACAAACGGGAGAACACATCGCATATGAACCGCCTTTTTGCGTGCTTTTCTGCTGTTCTTTTTGCGTGCTGCGCCGCAGCCGCCCAGAATCCTGCAACCGATCCCCCCACCGCCACCACCGCCAGCCAATCCGGCGCCGGGGCCGCCGTCGAGCCGTCCGGCGCCTTGACCACCGAAAGCCCGGAGATCGTCCAGTTTCAAAAGATCGAGGACGCCTGGGCAGGCGCCGTCAATCAGCACGACCAGTACGGCTTAGAGAATGTCTTGTCGCCTTTGTTCGTCGATGTTGCGGCCAACGGCGACATCACCACCCGGAACCAGCAGGTGGTCCAGGTCATCTCCAGCGACGACAAGGGGCTATATCTCACCCAAAAGGTGATTACGGTGCGCATGCTGGGCGACGTCGCGGTGGCCAACGGCACCTATACCCTCCGCCACCGGGTAGGCGCGTCGGAAGCGACCGAAAAGGGCGTCTTCACCCATATTTTCGAGCGTTCCCATGGCGGCTGGAAGTGCATCAATTCCCAACGCACCGTGCTCCGCCAAGACTCGAACGGCAAACAGAAGAAGCCCTCTACAGCCGAAGAACCGTTCCACATTCCGTTCTTCTCGCGCGGAGATAAGGACAGCCAAAATTAGGCCCTAATTTGCGCCGGCATGAAGTGAACTTTGGCCCGGGCTTTCAGCAAGCTTCTCTTTGAAGAGCCGTAGCGCGCTCGTCGTCCGTCGCAGGATCCGGGCGCCGCGGGCCGTTCCCTTCAGCCGGCCGCCGCGCCCCCTGCACCTTGCCCTCCCCTTTGCGCGCTCCTTGCAACTTGATTGACACATGCACCAAGCTGAGCGCCGCCGGCGTCACCCCGGGAATGCGGCTCGCCTGCCCGATCGTGCCTGGCCGCACCCGCTCCAGTTTTTCCCGCATCTCGCGCGATAGCCCGCTGATCGATCCGTACTCGATCCACTCCGGGATTGCCAGAGCCTCGGCCGCCTTTAGCTTTTCAATCGATTTCTTCTGCTGCTCCAGATACCCGGCAAACTTGATCTCCGTCTCCACCGCCCGCGCCTCGTTGCGCAGCGCACTGCGTTCGATGGGATCGGGGATGTCGCCGCCGGAAAACCCGAATTCGGCCAGCAACGGATCTCGCCTGAGTCGGTCGGCCATCGCCACAAGCACCGCCTCGATCGTCACCTCCGGCCGCTTGAGCAATTGCGCCCAAGTCAGTCCCGCCGTCGCCCAAAGCTCGCCAAGACCCGCGGCCTGCAGTTTTTCGGAATCGGCTTTGCCCGCCGCCAGCAGCCTCTCCAACGCCGCCATCCGCGCCTGCTTGCGCTCGTACTCGGCCCACGCTTTGTCGCTGATCAATCCCAGCCGGCACCCGTGCGGCGTCAACCTGCGGTCCGCGTTGTCGATGCGCAGGTGCAGCCGGAACTCCGCCCGGGACGTAAACATCCGGTACGGCTCATTGGTCCCCTTCGAGATCAAGTCGTCGATCAAAATGCCCGTATAACCCTCGCTGCGATCCATCGTGAACGGCGGCTCGCCCTTCAACCACAACGCCGCATTGATGCCCGCCATGATCCCCTGGCACGCCGCCTCTTCGTACCCGCTGGTGCCGTTAATTTGTCCCGCAAGGTAAAGGCCTTCCATCGACTTCACGCGCAACGTGCGGTCCAGCTCCGTGGCGTCCACACTGTCGTACTCGATGGCGTAGCCCGGCCGCAGCATCTCCGCTTCGTCGAGCCCCGGGATCGAGTGCACCATCCGCCACTGCACTTCCATGGGCAGCGATGTCGACATGCCGTTCACATAAACTTCGTGCGTGTTCAGCCCCTCCGGCTCCAGGAAAAACTGGTGCTGCATCTTGTCGGGGAACTTCACAATCTTGTCTTCGATTGACGGGCAGTACCGCGGTCCGATGCCCTGGATTCGCCCCGAATACATCGCGCTCCGGTGCACATTTTCGCGGATCAGCCGCAGCGTCTCCGGCGTGGTGAAGGCAATATGACAGCTTACCTGCGGCTGCACGATCTTCTTCGTCCGGAAGCTGAACGGCGTAGGCTCCGCGTCGCCTGGCTGCTCCTCAAACATCTCCCACCGGATGGTTCGCCCATCCAACCGCGGCGGCGTGCCCGTCTTCAACCGGCACGTCCGCAGTCCAAGCCGCCGCAGCGCCTCACCCAGCAACACGCTGGCAGGCTCGCCGCTCCGGCCCGCCGGATACCGTTCTTCGCCGCAGTGAATCAGTCCATTCAGAAACGTGCCCGTGGTGATAATCGTTGCGCCCGCCATCAGCCTGCGCCCGTCGCGCAGCTTCAGCCCCAGCACCCGCCGAAACGGCCGCTCCGGCCGCGGCAACTCCGCCAACTCCTCGATTCCCTCAGCAGTTAAGCCCTTAGTCCCTAGTCCCTCAGTCCCTGGTCCCTCTTCGATCACCAGGTCCACGACTTCCGCCTGCCGTATGTGCAATCCCGGCTGCCCTTCCAGCATCTCGCGCATTTTCACCCGGTAAAGCTGCTTATCGCACTGCGCCCGCGGACTCCACACCGCCGGCCCGCGCGAGGAGTTCAGCAGCCGGAACTGAATCCCTACCGCGTCCGCCACTTCGCCCATAATTCCGCCCAGCGCGTCCACTTCGCGCACCAGGTGTCCCTTGGCTACGCCGCCCACCGCCGGGTTGCAGCTCATCTGCGCAATCAGGTCCAGGTTCATGGTGATCAGCGCGGTCTTCAGTCCCATGCGCGCCGCGGCCATGGCCGCCTCGCATCCGGCATGCCCCGCGCCTACCACCACCACATCGTATTGCTCCGTAAAAGCCATCTCTTTCAATTCTACGATTTCCGCGATTTTCTTTGGAAACGGGTTTTGAAGGCGCAG
The DNA here is from genome assembly GCA_030040115.1 of Acidobacteriaceae bacterium. Lineage (GTDB taxonomy): Bacteria > Acidobacteriota > Terriglobia > Terriglobales > Acidobacteriaceae > Telmatobacter. Next base: position 7,456 of record JASHUH010000527.1, read on the forward strand.
CGCTCCTTTGAGATTTCCCAGGGAAACCGGCACGCACGACCCAATGCGAACGATATCTGGAAGAATCCGAAGTGCCTCTGACCGCGGTTGCAGGTGCCGGCGTCCCTCCAAAACCGTTGCGCCCGGAGAAAACACAACGACCAAGTCGCGTCATTCGCGACCTTCAAGAGGCGCCTGAACCGCGCCGGCTAGACCAGCCACAAAAACTGTTCGCGCTGGAGCCGCGCGCCCGGAAACACCATTTCCAGGTTCTCCGCGCCCAGCGTGCGCGTCACCAATTCGCCCAAAACCGCGCGATAGTCGGTGGTCAACGCCAGGTCCCGTCCCTGGTTGAGCTGCGCGTTGCCCAGCCCCGGCCAGCGCCCGTACACTTTTCCGCCCTTCACCTGCCCGCCCAGCACAAACATCGCATTGGCGTGGCCGTGATCGGTGCCGCCGGTTCCATTCTCGTGCGCGGTGCGGCCAAACTCCGACATGGTCGCCAGCGTCACGTTCTCCGCCTGGTCGCCCAAGTCGCGCCAGAACGCCGCAAGACTGGCCGAGAAGTCGCTGAGCCGGTTGGCAAGCTGCCCGTTCACGCCGCCCTGGTTCACGTGCGTGTCCCAGCCGGTCACGTCGGTAAACGCGGCCTCCACGCCCAGGTTGGCCTTGAGCAGTTGCGCAATTTGCCGCATGCTGGCGCCGAATTCGCTGTTGGGATAATTGGCTCCGGCCGCAGGCGCGTACTGCGCCGGATCGGCGGCGCGCAGCATCTTCACGGCCTCGAAGGTCTCGTCGCCCGCGGCATGAAAAATGCGGTCGCCCGAGTCGGCGTACATGGCTTCAAAGGCTTCGGCGGCCGGCGACGGCGCGGGCCCGCGCCCAGCCACGGTGAACCCATTCACATTGTTCAGCGCAATGGCGGAGATTTTTCCGGCCAGCGTCAGCGGGACCTCGGCGCCCAACGCCAGCGCGCGGAACGCCGTATGCTCCTCGTCGTGCCCCATGCGATGGCACGCGTCCTCGGCCTGCAGGGCGCGATTCAGCCAACCATCGCTCGTGTTCTTTATGCCCGGCGTGCCCGATTCCATATAGTCCTGCGCATCGAAATGAGAGCGGCTCATATCCGGCGAGCCGGCAGCGTGGACAATCGCCAGATGGCCCTGATCGTAGAGCGGCTTGAAGGGGGTGAGCGATGGATGCAGCCCAAAGAAGCCGTCCAGATCGATCACCTGTTTTTGCGGAATGGCGATCGTGGGACGCATCGCGTAATAGTTCTTCTCGCGATAAGGAACCACCACATTGAGCCCGTCAGCCGCGCCCCGCTGAAAAATCACGACCAGCCGTTGCCCGGGCGCGCCCTCCGCTTCGGCCAGCACCGAGCGGACCAGGAAATTGGGCAGCGCCGCCGTGCCGGCCACGGCCAGCGCGCCCCGGTGCAGAAAGAATCGACGGGTGAGGACCATCAGGATCTCCTCTCTTCGCGCGCAATTTCCCTTTCCAGAAAAAGCGTGACTCCTTACTGCGAAATGCGGTGCAGGATGGCGTCCACGCCGTTTTCGCGGGGAGCTCTTTGCGGCAAGCACCAGCACGAGTCGTCGATCTGGTGATGTTTGCCAATCGTCGGGACGATGTGCGGAGTTGAGCCGATATCCGGCTCGCCATCCACGTCCCTCAGCTCAAAAACGACCACCCATTTGCCTCGCTTTTTTTCGTCTCTGCTGGGCGCATAGAATTTTCGCGCCCGCCCGCTCTCGGACGCGCGCCTGCATTCGGGCGGGAGTAAACCTTGAAAACGAGAGTTCATGGCGTCTCCTCTGAATCCGCCTTGCATCCGTCCCCAGAATCTCAGTCTTGCCTTTTGGCCCAATCCGTGTTCTCCACCAAAGCGTTCCCCGTCTTCTCCAGTTCTTCTGGAAATCATCGCCGCTGGAAATCCGGAGACCCGATCAGCAGTCCAGCCAGCAACTGGTCTTGGCGTTCGCGCGCTAAAACCGCCTGGCGGGAGTTGGCGCGAAGCATCGGCCGCCCGGCAAGAACCGGCCGCATCGCCGCGGATTCCTGCGCGCTCTGCCTTGCAAACTCATCCAGCGCCGCCGCCCGTGTCGTCGCGCTTGCCCCGCCGGGAAGCAGCAGCGGCTCCAGCCGCGCCTCTTCGCTCTGCGCGGTGGGAATCCCTTCGTCGGCCGCCGTTGTGTCCGCCGTCTGCGGCTGCCATTGCACGGTGATTCCGGGCAGGCGATTGGCCGACAGGTTTAGCGCAAAATTCATCCGGTCCACCAGCGCGCCCGTCGAAACCCAGGTGGCCGCATCCCAACGATAACCGCTGGGCGGAATGCATTCGTAGAGTGGCATGCCCATGGCCCGCACCGCGTTCACCAGGGGCATGTAATTCTCCACATTGGCGTCGCTCGCCCGCACCGCCGAAACCACAAATTCAATCGGCGTCTTCACCTTGGCGCGGTAAGCATCTTTCGACCAGAACTCGGGCGAGCGAAACAGCGTGGTCAGCACCGTGGAAATATCGCCGCCGCTGGCCATGTATGTCTTCGCCATGCGATCAACAATCGATTGTGGCGGGTTATCGCTCACAAACCGCTCCGCCAGCTCCCGGGAAAGGAAATGCGCCGTGGCCGGCCGCGTGGCCAGCATGTGCAGCAGCTCGCGGCCCTCCATTTCGCCGTTCCCCTTGATCTTCTTGCCCAAAACCTTCTTCGTCCCCGGCTCATGACGGTTGGGATTGAAGACATATCCGCCGCCGAACTGCGGCCGATCGACCGTCCAGCCGGTCAACACCCGCGCCACCTGGATCACGTCCGCCTGCGTATAGCCGCCGTTCACGCCCAGCGTGTGCAGCTCCATCAGCTCCCGCGCATAGTTCTCGTTGATGCCCGGCGGATCCTGGCGCTGCTTCGCCGGCCGCCGCCACGCCGCCATTTTGGCGCGCTCCGCCGCCAGCGAATCCGGACCCACGCTCTCCGCGTTATCGAGATACAGCAGCATGGCCGGGCTGTGCGCCACAGCTTCCAGCAGGTCCTCGAATTTTCCCAGCGCGCGCGGACGAACCGCATCCCGCTCGAAGCTCACCAGGTAATACGGCATCTGCTCGTTTTTGCGCAGGTAGATGTTGAAGTGGTTGAGCCAGAAGTCGGTCATCACTTCCTGGAGTTGTGCATTCGAGTAGATATCGCGCGTCAGCCGCTCGGCCATCAGCTCTTGCACCACCAGGCGTTCGGGATTTTCGAGGTCGTCCACAGCCTCCCTGAGCGCGGGAACCATATCGGCGGTGAGTTTGGCGCGCTGGGCAGGCCGCAGCGATTTCAGAAAGTCCTCGAATTCCGCCGGCCGCATGGCTTCCAGCTTCAGCACGCGCTGCTCGGGCGTTAACCCCAGGATTGCGTCACTAGCCGGATCGTCGTCCAGGGCGTCCATCTGCGCCGCCAGCGCCATCGCCTGCGGATCGTCAGGAACCGGCGCGGCGGCGCTCGCGACGCCGCCGGAGTTCGCGTCCATTCCCGCGACGGGATTTGCCCCCATCGCCATCCCCGGATTTCCCTCCGCCCCGGGATCTTCACTCATCCCTCGCGCGCCGATCATGGTCGTTCCTTCGCCAGCCGGCGCAGCCGGGCTCGCGGACGCGCCCGCGTTCTTCTCCTTCTTTTCCGCTTGCCTCGCTTGCAAGCGGTAGATCGCATCTTCATAGACCGCGTGCAGCGCCCCCCGCCGCGGAATTTCGATTCTTCCCTTCATCGCCTGGCGCACAATGGCGTTCGAGGGAATGCGCAAAAGCAGGTCCTCGACGCTCCATTGCATGGCGGGATATTGCGCCAGACGCGCGTCCAGGTCCGCTTCATCGATGTTTGCTGGGTGCAGTTGCCGTTCGAACCACGCCTCCAATCCCATCGCGCGCACGGCCTCCACGTCGCCGGGCCGGGGTCCAAAAGTAAATCGGTCCAGCGCGTGGAGAATCCGCGCGTCTCCTTGCAGTTCGGGGGAGGAATACGAAGGGCGCGAGGCGGCAGCCGAATTCGCCGTCGGGGCAGGCCCCGCGGCCGCGGCCGGCATGCACAAATTCAAGCACAACACCACGGCGAGCGCGCCTCGCAGCGAATCCATGGAAGACGCTCCAGGCAGAAATGACCGGGGAAGAATCGCGCCACGCAATCTGGCTGATAGGGCAGACGCCGCTTTTCGGGAAAAGTTGCGCCTTCAATACATGCTTCCAGCAAAAGTAGCGCCGGGCTTGGCAGGGCGTTGCGGCTCCGATTGAATAACTATGGAATCCAAGCTACTATGCTAGGGAGTGACGCAGGCATGGCCGAAAACATACTCGAGACGCTGCAACACGTCATTCAAGATGTAATTGCGCCCGACGTGCGCGAACTCAAGGTGCGCGTGGCCTCCCTGGAAAAACAGATGGACGTGCGCTTCGCGGCGGTCAATGAGAAGCTGGTGGCGATGAACGAGAAGATGGATGCGCAATTCAAGGCATTCAGCGAAAAAACCGATACACAATTCAAGGCGCTCAGCGAAAAGACCGATGCGCAGTTCCGGGCGCTTATGGCCGCGATCGGGGAATCCAAAGCTCAGTCTGAGCTGAACACCATGCGGCTCCTGTCGTCCCTCAGTGAGCGAGTGGCCGTCCTCGAATCTCATCGCACGCCGCGCCAGTAATTCGACGAACTCCTGAGCGCCCAGTCGTCAGCAGCGTTTGGCTTTGCACCGGGCCATGATGGCCTCGTGTAGCCGCTCGTTCGCCTCATACGGCAGCTCGTAGATGTGATGGGAGCGATAGATTTCGATGGTCTTGCGCGTGGTGTTCAGCACCACTTCGCAGTGGCCGCATTTGCGCAGGTGCTGCTCCACTTCCGCCCGTGTCTCCGCCGCCACAATGGAGTCGTCGATCATGTCGTCGAGCATCGCCAGAAACTCAGTGCAGGTCACGTTTCAACTCCGCTTTTCCGTTGCGCGGCCCGGGTTCGCCTGTGAAAGTAGCGGCTCAGCCGCTCGCGCAATTGCAATCGCGCGCGCAGCAGCCGCGACTTCACGGCCGGAACGCTCAGTCCCAGCGCCTCCGCGGTTTCCTCTGTCGATAAGCCTTCGACGTCGCGCAGGGCGAAGACCACGCGAAACCCCCGCGGCAAACCCTGGATGGTCCTGCGCAGAATATCGCCAAGCTCGGCGGTGCTGTAATTCTGCTCCGGGTCGGGAGCCCAGTCGGCTAAATCGCGGGGAACGGTTCCCTCCTCGGTCTCCAGATCCTCGTCGATCGAGACCATCTTTCCCGAGCGCCGCTTGCGCAGCCGCATCAGGCTTTCGTTCACCGCTATACGCACCAACCATGTGTAAAACTTCGCGTTTCCCTGAAACTGGTCCAGCTTTTCGTATGCCTTCAGGAAGGCATCCTGCATCACGTCTTCGGCATCTTCCCGGTTTTGCGTGATGTGCTGCGCAATCCTGAAGATCTGCCGCTCGTACTTGCGGACCAGCGTATCGTACGCCGAAACATCTCCCGCCCTTGCCCGTTCCACCAGGGCGACATCGGGATGCTCGTTTTCTCCTGCAATCGATTGGATGGTCGACATGGCGGTTGGATGCGGAAAATGGTCCCGGGTGGGCTTTTGGTCCCCCCCGGTCAACATGAGTGTAACGGACGGCGGGCGCAGCGGTCCAAGCGAGCGCAGCAGCCGGCCGGTGCCCGCAGTGATTCCTCGCACGTTTCTCAAGCAAAAAACCAGATAAAGTGAAGGTATGAAGGTGCAGTCTTCTCCAGTTGCTTTTCTTCGCCACGTCCTCTGTGGTCTGGCTGTGGTGCTTTCGTTGCTCCTGGTTGCATTTCCCTTGGCCGCTCAATCCTCGGAATCTACTCAGAAAAGCTCTTCCGTTTCCTCTCATCGCAGCGCGAAAAAACCCATCCGGCGGACCACCACCCGCCATACCCGGCGCCGCGTGTACCGAGCCAGCCGCGCCGTAAGGAGAGCCCGCACCGCCCGCATCCGCCGTGCCTTCGTGGCCTCGGCCGACCTGCGGGCCATGGCCGAGCAACTGGCCACCTTGCGCACCCCTGAAGCCTATGCCGGCGTAACCGCGTACGCTCACCGACATACCGGCGACGCCGCTGCAGCCGCCTACCTCGCTCTCGGCCATGCCTATCTGCTCGACCATCGCTATGCCGAAGCCGTGGAGAACTTCAAGCGGGCCAGAGAGGGCAACGCCGAGCTGGCCGATATCGCCGATTTTTTGGCCGCCGAGGCCGATCACGATTTCGCTGACGATGCCGCTGCCGAAACCCTCCTCCACGGTTTTGCCGAGCGCTACCCCGACAGCATTTTCGCCGACCAGAGCCCGGAGCTGGAGGCTAACGTGCTCCTGGCTTTGAATGATCCCACCCGCGCCCGTGAAGTCCTGGCCGCGGCCGAAGGCACTGACGCCGTTGACCGCCCCGGTTACCAGCTGGCCCAAGCGCAGGTCGAGTACACGCTCGGCATGCAAGACCAGGCCGTCGCTCTTTTCAAACAGTTGCTTCTCAGCCGCCCATTGACGCCTGAGGCCCAGGTTGCCCGCGCCAAGCTTATCGCGATCGGGGCCGAGGCCACCCTGACCGTCGCGGAGCTGCGCAGCTTGGGCGACGCCTATTACCGCGCCGGGCGTTACGATGAGGCCGCCGAGCAATACCGCGCCCTCGCCCACTCATCGGCGCTTACGGCCGAGGACCGCGATGGATTCGAGGTCGCTTTCGCCGACTGCCAACTTCACCTCAGTCGCCTCAGCCAGTCGCAGGCCGAAGTCTTACCCGATACTCCGGATGAGAACGGAGCCCGCCGTCTCTACCTGCTCATGGAATTGGCCCGCGACCGCGACGATACCGCCGATCAGCAAAACATCGTCTCCCAAATGGAGACCCGCTTTCCCCACAGCCCCTGGCTCGCTGAAGCGCTCTTCTCCAGCGGGAATATGTACCTCTTGCGCCGCGACTATCCTACCGCGGTCCAATATTACAGCTATCTGGCCGAGCATTTTTCCACCCAAAAGTACGCCGCTTCCGCGCACTGGCGGGCCGGCTGGCTCAGCTACCGCCTCGGCCAGTTCGCCGACGCCGCTCACCTCTTCGACGCGCAGATCAAGGATTACCCCTCCGCCGCTGAAACCGTTTCTGCGCTCTATTGGCGCGGACGCCTCTACGAAAGCCAGGACCATTACCCGTCCCTTGCGGCGGCCGATTATCGCGCCATCATCCGCGCCTACCCGCATTACTTCTATGCGCAAATGGCGCGCGAACGGCTCACGGCGCTGGGCAAGCTCGCGCCCTCCACCATACCCGCAGACGAACCCGCGCTCGACCACTTCCAGCCCTTACCTGAACCCAAACTCGTCGACACTTTCCCCGCAGACAGCCCTCATCTGGCCAAAGCGCGCCTGCTGGCCAACGCCGGCCTGAACGAATACATCGCCCCCGAAATTCAGGCTGACCCGGACTCCGCCTCGTGGAGCGCCCTTGCCGAAGCCCAGATCTACTCCTCCTATAACGAAACCTTCCGCGCCCTGCGCGCCATGAAACGCGCGCTGCCCTACGCTTCTACAGCGCCCATGCAGGCCATTCCTCTGGTTTACTGGCGCATTCTCTTTCCCGAGCCGTGGTGGGAGACCATCAAGACCGAGTCGGAAAAAAACAACCTCGATCCCTATCTCGTGGCCTCGCTCATTCGCCAGGAGTCGGAGTTCAATCCCAACGCCGTCTCCTACGCCAACGCTTACGGGCTCATGCAGTTGCTCCCCTCCGTGGGCCGCGCCATGGCCCGCCAGGAAGGCATGACCCGCTTCCGCACCTTTCAGCTTCTCGATCCCGAAACCAATATCCGCCTGGGCACGCGCTACCTGCGCGAAATGCTCGACCGCTTCGGCGGGGTTGACGAGTACGCGCTGGCCGCCTACAACGCCGGCGACAATCGCGTTGCTGACTGGCAGGCCGCCGGCCCCTACTCCGGCATGGATGAATTTGTCGAATCCATCCCTTTCACCCAGACCCGCGACTACGTCGAGGCCATTCTGCGCAATGAAGAAACCTACCGCGCCATTGACGCCTTCTCCCGCATGCAAGATCGGGAAGCCACGTCTGCTTCCCGATGACCTCGAATCGTGTCATCAATGACTCGACATGATCCCTGTTCCCTGTTCCCTCCCGTATTGGTCCCGCTATGCCCGATCCGGGCCGAGGAATCCTTTTCGACACCTCCCGGCTTCGATTCCGGTTGACTTCTCGACCCGCCTGCGTCAAAACTAGCTCCACCGGAGTTTTTTGATCTCCGGCGTCATGCGCAGCCTGCTGTTGCAAGACGGCAAAGCCTCGCTGGCCCTCTCGGGTGCGGCTCTGCCGATCTTACCTTGTGGAGGGCAGGATGTCCGCCGATCTGCAGTTCCTTGAGGAATGGATCCCCGAAAAAATGGACCCCGGCACGGTTTTCCTGCTCGAAAACCAAGCCAAGCTCGGCCACGCTCAGAACCCATATGTCGCGGTGATGTCCTGCCCCCGTTGCGGCGCCATGGGGCTCATCACTCGCCGCCAGCTTTATAACGGCGACCTCATGATCTGCGGCGATGAATTCTGCTCCGCCGAATACCGCCTGAACGGGGAAAACATCTGCTACCGCTCCCCGCAGTAGCCCCGTTGCGTCCGGCCTGAAGAATCCCTCCGGCGGGGCCGCTCCATCTGCCCGCCATCCCACTCCACATGCGCCCGCGTTTGCCGCCCGCCCAAACCGATGTGACGGACCCAGCCGCCGCATTCCCACCCTTGTTTCTCGCGTCCCAATCAGAACACCAGCCTCGCCGCGATTTCAATTTCCCGCGGCGTGTACAGGAATCCGCTGGAGTTGGAATTCGAGGGTATGCCCAGCGAGTTCTGCTTCGGGTACGACGGTCCCTGCCCGAGGTAGGTCAGAGTGCCACCCGAGTAGGAGTAAGCCGTGGTCCCCACCGCCGTGATGTTCTGGTGGTTGGCCACGTTAAACACGTTGCCCATGAGTTGCAGTGTGTAACCGTGCTCAAATTCGAGGTTCTTTTCGACGCGCATATCGTCGACCATCGTCCGCGGCTGGCGCGCGCTGTCGTAGCCGTACACCCCGGGAATGATCCCCAATCCGCCCGCGCCGTTGAAGTCGCTGTTCAGGGCGCCACTCAGCTTGCCGCTCCAGCTGGGCGTATAGGTCAGGCCGTTTTGCATCTGGAAGCTCTCGTTCAGGCTCCAGCCGTTCGCCACCCATTGCAGCGGATTGTCCGCGTGCATCTCCGGTAGATTATAGAGCGCGTAAGCCACGAACCGGTTGGGAATGTCCCACGTCGAATTGCCGTAGTTGAGCCGGTAATTTCCGTAAGGGTCATACCAGGCGTTGGTCGCGCCTTCGGTGTCGGCGTTCTGCGCAAAATCCAGCGCGTGCGACCACGTATAGTTGGCGTCGAAGGTCACGCGCTTGAGCGAGCGGTTTAGAACCTCCACCACCGCGGCGTTGTAGCTCGAGTTCACGTTGCTCGCCATCTCCGTGATGGAGCCAAAGTTGACGGCGTTCGGGCCCAATAGAGCCGTATTGCCGTAGCTGGTGTAGATATTGTTGATGGTCAGGTTGTTGGTTCCGGCCGGAATCGGCCCCATGCCCGAGGCGTCGGCTACGCTGATCGTCACCGATTCGCAGGCCGTCGGCGAAGCCGAACAGGGCGCCATGTTCACGTTGACGAAGTTCGGCAGCCGCCGCCCTTGCGAGCCGATGTAGCTCGCCGAAAGGTACGTTCCCTTACCCAGCGCCTGCTGCACCTGCATATCGAACTCCTGCACCTCGGGCAGCCTCAGGTTGGAAGAGAAAAAATAGGAGGTGGGTTTGGCGCCGCTGCTGCCGCTGGCAAAACGGCTCGGAAATTGCGGGCCCTCCGAAATTGTGGATGTTGGAGCGTTGTAAAAAGTGGGGCTGGTCTGCGCCGCCGGGCTTCCCGTGTCGAACAACACCTCCAGCAGATTGCCGTTGGTGATGCGTCCGAAGTACATGCCCCAGCCGCCGCGCAGCACCGTGTTCCCCCTGCCGAAGACATCGTACGCAAAGCCCACACGCGGCCCAACGTCCGCATTGTCGCTGGGGTGGTTCGTCAATCCCTGGTAAGGCGTAAAGCTGCCCACGGTCTGCGTAAACGCTGCGCTGGGTTGGGGCAGCAACTCGTGATCGTAGCGCAGACCCAGCTCCAGGGTCAGACGCGGTGAAAACTTCCAGTTGTCCTGCACAAATTCGCCGGTGTCCATGGTCGAAAGGCCATACGTCGCCGCCCCGAATCCCTGGTAGAAATCCGCATAGCAAGGATAGGTCCCGACCACCGAACCCGCCTTGGCGGCGCTGCTGCCGTCGCCGTACTGGCCCGCGTACTCGGCGTAGTCTTTGTCGCATCCGGTTCCGGCCGTGGACGCTACTCCGTTTTTGAAGTTGAGAAGGTCGTTGATGTACAGGCCAAGATATCCGTAGCTGTAGTAGCCGTTGCCCTCGTACACGCTGTTCTGAAAATCGTTATTGTGCACGGCGTCCAGTCCGAACCTGAAGCTGTGATTGCCCTTGTTCCAATAGAGAAGGTCGCCGATTTGCCATTTTCTCTCCGAAGGATAGGCGGGCCGGTACGAATAATATGGCGAGCCCGCATAGAATCCCCACCCCGACGATCCCTCGGCCACGCTCACCTCGGGAATGTTGCCGCTGTTGTTATTCAGGTCCGCCAACGTGTACGCGGTGTAAGGCTGCTGGTTTTCGTCCTCCAGTTCGCGGCCGTACTGATACAGCAGCTCGTTGCTGATGTTCGAGGTGATTAGACTGGTCAGCTTCGTCAGCCCGTAATCCAGCTTCACAAAGTCGTTGCCCTGCGTGTCGCGCGCGTAGAAATCGGTGGACGCGGTTTGCACGCCGCCCGGCGAATCCCAGCGCAGGCGATGGAAGAGCGCGCTCCAATGGTTTCTATCGTTGATCTGCCAATCCAGCTTGGGCGTGTTGATCTCCTGGTAGCCGAAGCGCGGCGCCGTGCCCACGTCGGAGCTCAAGCCAAGGTCCGCAATGGCGGTCGCGCCTGCATAATTGCCGATGGTCGTGCTGGCGCTGCCGTTGATCAGCGCCGCCCAGTCGTACGCCGCCTGCGTATAGCTGATATTCTGTCGCGCCGCCAGCGTGCAAGCCTCCGCGTCCTGCACCGAGGTGTCCCCGGTCAGGTAGCCATTCTGATAGCTCACCGTCGGCGGCGTGCTCGAGCCGTTCAGATAGCAAATGGCGCCGCTCGGCAGCGTGGCCGCCGGCAAGGTGTAAAACTGCTGCGGGTTGTACGGAATACCCACGACCGGAAAGACGCGCGTGTGCTGGTCGTAGGTGTAGATCCAGAAAAGCTTGTTTTGCTTCAGCGCACCTCCTGCCGTGAAGCCGTAAATCTTGCGCAGGTCCTCGGGTTTGATGTGTTCCGTCTCACCGGCCGAATTCACCATCGTGGCGTAATCGTTGAACGCGGCCCAATTGCTCTCGCGATCGTAAAAGTACGCCTGCCCGTGAAGCTGGTTTGTCCCGCTCTTGGTCACCGAGGTGATCACGCCCCCCGCGGCGCGGCCGTATTCAGCCGAGTACACGCCGGTGTTTACGGCAAACTCGCGCACCGCGCTGCCTGAGGTCGAATACGCCTCCCGCGTGCGCCCGCGCTCTTCCGACC
>JASHUH010000528.1 GCA_030040115.1 Acidobacteriaceae bacterium
CCGCTGAGATACTTGCCCGTGAGCGACTGGGGTGCGGCCATGATTTGCGCCGGCGTGCCTTCGGCGACCACATGGCCGCCGAGGCGGCCTGCCCCGGGTCCCAGATCGACGACGTAATCGGCATGGCGGATGGTTTCCTCGTCGTGCTCGACGACCAGCACGGTGTTGCCCAGGTCGCGGAGGCGCTTCAAGGACTCGATAAGGCGGTTGTTATCGCGCTGATGCAAGCCGATGGAGGGCTCGTCGAGAACATAGAGAACGCCGCGCAAGCGCGAACCGATCTGCGTGGCGAGGCGAATGCGCTGTCCTTCGCCGCCGGAAAGCGTCGCGGCGTTGCGATCGAGCGATAAATAATTGAGGCCGACGGCGCAGAGGAATTCGAGCCGCTCGGCAATTTCGCGCCGTATGCGTTCGGCAATCAGCGCTTCGCGCTCGGTGAATTGGAGATTGATGGCCGCAGAAAGCGCGCGGTGGAGGGGCAGAGCCGTGAAATCAGCAATAGAGAGGCCGCCGACCTTGACCGCCAGCGACTCCGGACGCAGGCGCTTGCCCCGGCAGACCGGGCACGGCGTGGCCGACATGAACCCCATCATGTATTCCCGATAACCATCGCTGCGCGCCTCCTCGATGGTGTCGCGCAAAAAGGATAAGATGCCGTGAAAGCCGGTGCGCGGCGCCTCGCCCTTGGGCGGACCGTAGACGAGGATGTGCTGCTGCTTGGGCGGAAGCTCCTCGAAGGGTTGCTTGAGGTCAATTTTATAGCGCTCGGCGGCTAGCTGGATGAGCTTGATGAGGTATTGCGACGAAGAGCCCGGACCAAGCCCGCCATCGAGCAAGGGTTTTGACCAGTCCGTGATGACTTTCGCCGGATCGAGATCATAGAGCGAGCCAAGGCCGTGACACTCGGGGCAGGCCCCAAAGGCGGAATTAAAGCTGAAGCTCCGAGGTTCCAGTTTAGGCACGTCGAGGCCGCAGTCGGGGCAGGCCATCGAGGAGGAAAACAGTTGTTCGTCCCCGCCGCTCAGAGACACGAGCGTCAAGCCGTTGGCCAGTTGCAACGCCTTGGCGACTGCCTGTTCCAGGCGCTTTTCGACAGTGAGTTTTGTGGAGGATTGAGCTTCGTGTGCTCCCACCCTTGGGAGCAACGAAACGACTCCCAAGGCTGGAGCGGCCCCAGTTGTCCCGCCTGCTTCCGAACTCACCGGTTTTAGCAGGATGCGATCGATGACCGCCTCGATGGTGTGATTCTTGCGCCGGTCGAGCTGGAGGGGCTCGGAAAGGTCCCGCAACTCGCCGTCGACCCGGGCGCGAAATCCTTGACTGTCAATCTGATCGAGCAAATCTTTAAACTCGCCCTTGCGCCCGCGCACGATCGGGGCCATGACCGTAACGCGCTCACCCCGGCCCAATTCCATTACCCGCTGCACAATTTGCTCGGCGGTCTGGCGCGTGATCGCCCGGCCGCAATTGGGGCAGTGCGGCGCGCCCACCGAGGCGTAGAGCAAACGGAGATAGTCGTAGATTTCGGTAATGGTGCCGACGGTCGAGCGTGGGCTGCGACTGGTGGTCTTCTGTTCGATGGAGATGGCGGGGCTCAGGCCTTCGATGGAATCCACGTCCGGCCGCTCTATTTGGTCGAGGAATTGCCGGGCGTAAGCGGAAAGCGTCTCCACATAACGGCGCTGGCCCTCGGCGTAAATGGTGTCGAAGGCTAGCGAGCTTTTGCCCGAGCCGGAAAGTCCCGTGACCACCGTGAGCGTATTGCGGGGAATGCGCACGTTGATGTCGCGCAGGTTATGTTGGCGCGCCCCGCGCACCGAAATGTGGGTAATGGGCATGATTGTGACATTTCCGGGAGGCGGCCTCAGGCCTGCCAGCGGCGAGCCGGAACACTCCAGAATAACTGCACCAGCAGATCGATAGCCCGGCAGGACGGGTCCAAAATTGGGAAACCAACCCGTTTTGGAGCTGGAATTTCATGGAACAGCCATTCTTTCTTGCGCAATCTTCTGGATGTGGACCGGGAATTGGGGGTATCCTAGGAAGCAACAGCAAGAAGATCATCAAGGCGGCAAGTTCTGCGACAATCGCATCAGACGAGTGTCGGGATTTTTGTTGGCTGCGTGTCTGCTATGCGAAACATCGCAGTGCTTAGGGTGTTCTTCGAGGCAGTGAAACCAGGGCAGGTATTATGTCGGATCTGTTGAACTTGGCGATGTTGATTGGTGCATCGCTCGCTTCCATGGCATTTGGAATTTTCGCGGCGTATTACATCCTGCGCCTGGGCTTCGCCCTCATGCGTCCCCAACCGCAACCGGCTGTCAAGCCGAAGGCGAGTCCCGAAATGGCGGGCATCTCCTAACCAAGGTTCATCCACGACATTCCCAGCTCTCCCCACCTGCGGCCTCCTCCTCACGAGACCTCGCTTGCCGGACGGGGCTTCATTCTTCTTAATTCACTCCTCTTAATTGGGTGGAGGGGGATTCTGCTGCTCAGGCGGCATATTGTTCTGCTGTTCGCTCTGCATTTGGAGCTGACGCTCCCGCATTTCCTGCCAAACCTGCTGCGGCGTGTTCGGCGGCTGGCCGGGCGCGAAGGCCGGCGAAACGGTTGCAGGCCGTGGTTCCGGAAGCGGTTCGGGCGGCTCATCCGCTTGGCTTTCGTCGCCGCTGCTCACGTTGCTGGCGGGCGGCTGCGGCCCTGCCGGCTTGGCGATGCTGAGCACGATCTCTTCCGGGGCCCCGTCGCCTTGGCCGCCGAGCATCAACACGTTATAGCCGGAGCCTTCGAGAACTTGCGAAAGCACGTCGCGTGGCTCGCCTGGTCCGTAGGAGCCGAAAACCCGCTGATCCTGACTTAAACCCTCCACTTTGGCGCCGGTGTCTCGCGACACCTCGTGGAGGATCTGATCGAGGCTGGAATTATTCGCTGAAATACTCAGGCCCTGGGCGTCCCATACCACGGTGGCGGGAGTGGGCTTATTGTCGACCGGCCAATCGGGAGCCTTCGGCGGGGGCTGGGGCGCGGGCGCAGCCGGCTGCTCCGGAGCAACAGCTTTGGCATTGGTTCGGCCGATCTCGTCGCCGCGTTGAGGCTGGGTGGTGGCATGGTTTCCGGCCGGCTTCTGCTCTGCAGTCGATACCGGGGAATGGGCGGGGCTCTGTGCGGCGAGCATACCGCCAACCATAACCGTCCCTAAGCCAAAGGCCGCAGTCAGAGCGGAAGCGGCAAGGCGCAGGCCTGCAGTCCTTTGCGGCTCCCGTGATCGTAAAGAGCCCGAGTGCGGCGTTGTGTGTGCGGGCATAGACCCCCCCCTCCCAGTCGAAGACAGCGACCGACCTCCACTCCGGTTGCCGCCGTCTGTTGCCGCTCATTGTACTAGACTAACAATGACCGACGGACGCTCACGCGCAGTGTTTCGGCCGGGAGAGAGGATGCTTTCCAAAATGCGTTTTTTGTGGAGGCTGTGGGCCATCGCGGCCCTGCTTCCCATTCCCGTTGTGGCCCGGGCCGTGACCTGCACCTCGCAGGCCGAATTGCCGCCCCCCGCATTGGATCCTTTGGCCTCCGTGGCGACGCAACTCTCCGCGGCCATTCAACAGCAGGATTATCCCACACTTCAGGCTGCGCTGGCGCCCGAGGAAGCGAACGCATGGGCGGGAATTCAGGCCGCGGCCCAGCAAGCGGCGCCTCTGCTCACCGGCGGCAAAATTGAGCTGCACAATCTTTACCTCCTCGACGCGACGACGCAGAATGCGCCCGCTGACACGGAGTTTTTCTGCTCCAACCAGAGCGGTTCGCTCACGGTGACCATCACCATGCATGACCTGCCGCCAAGCAAGTATGCCGTGGTGCTGGCGGGGGCCACCGGCGCGCCGCTGGACGGACAATTGGGCCTGGTTCTGGCTTGGGACCCGAACAGTTCAAGTTGGAGGTTGGCCGGCCTTTCCGCGCACCAAGGCACGTTTGACGGCCATGATGGGGTCTGGTACTGGCAACGCGCTCGAGTGCTGGCGAAGGACGATCCGTGGAGCGGGTGGTTCTGCTACGACGCCGCGCGTTACCTGCTTCTCCCGGTCGATTTTCTCTCTTCGCCCAATCTGCAAAAATTGGACGCGGAACAGGAGCAGATTACGCCCTCGCCGGAAAGAGCCTTGCCGCTGTCGATTCCCGCTGGCGACCGCACCTGGAAGATCGACGCGGTGAGTCTCGACCCTTCTCTGCACGAGCCCGATTTGGCCGTCGCCTATGAATCGACCGGCGTCACCGATCCCGCCGCTTTGCGCACCGAAGCGACCGCCGTGCTGAGCGCGTTTTTGAAGACGCAGCCTGGCATCCGGGAAAATTTTCACGGCCTCTGGGCCTATGCTGTGTACAACGGCAAGCGCACGCCGGTGATGGAGCTGCCCATGAAGCAGATTCCGTGAAAGACAGGGAACAAGGGGACGAGGATCAGGGGATAGGAGCGTAGAGACTGCAATCGAACCACGGAGTGGATTTTTGTGAAAGGGACTGGGATGCCTGCCATTATCGATTTGCGTTCGGATACGGTGACGCGGCCTAGCGCGGAGATGCGCGCGGCCATGGCCGCGGCCGAGGTAGGGGACGACGTGTATGGCGAAGACCCTACCGTGAACCTGCTGGAACGGCGCGCGGCGGAGGTGTTCAACCGCGAGGCGGCGGTGTTTGTGCCCAGCGGCACGATGGGGAACCAGATCGCCATCCGCGTGCACACGCAGCCCGGCCAGGAAGTGATTGCCGAGTCGCGCGCGCATATTCTCGACTGGGAAATGGCGACCACCGCGGTCTTTTCCGGCTGCCTGATTCGCTCCGTTACCGCAGCCAACGGCGTTTTGACGTGGAAGGAGATCGAGCCTTTCGTGTATCCGCCGGGACCGATGCGCGCCCAGACCGGGCTGATCGCGATTGAAAACACGCACAACCTGGCCGGCGGGCGCTGCTCGCGCCTTGATGTTTTGGAGCAGATTTGGGGTGAGGCAAAAGCGCGCAACATTCCCTTGCACCTCGACGGCGCGCGCATCTTCAACGCCGCTGTGGCGCTGGGCACGGACGTGCGCATCCTGACGCGTGGCTTCGACGCGGTGATGTTCTGCCTTTCAAAGGGACTGGGCGCGCCGGTGGGATCGATGCTGGTGGGCTCGCAGGAATCGATCGATCGCGCGCGCATCTACCGGAAAGCTCTGGGCGGCGCCATGCGCCAGGTTGGGGTGCTGGCCGCGGCCGGATTGATTGCGCTCGAGCAAGGGCCCAAGCGCTTGCACGAAGATCACGCCAACGCGCGCCTCCTGGCCGAAGCACTCTCTCACATCGACGGCGTCGCAATTAACCTGAAGTCGGTCGAGACCAACATCGTAATCTTCCGCTTGCCCGGAGCGTTGACCGGAGGCCTGACCGCGCCGGAACTGGAAGCCCGGCTCAAGGAGCGCGGCGTGCTGGCTAACTCTTTCGGTAAGGACGCAGTGCGTCTCGTAACTCACCTGGACGTGAGCCGCGCCGCCTGCATCGACGCAGCCGAAGCGCTGGCCGAGGCAATTGAGGCTGGGGTTGCGGCGAAGTAGAGCGGGAGGAAGTCACTTCCCGCCGGCGGCGCCTCCGCAGAGCTTGGCCGCGTGCCTTAAGGCGCTGGCGACGCGATTGGCGAGGCCGAGGTCAGTGAAATCAATTAGATCGCCGTTAGCGCGCTCATGAACATTCACGTCT
The DNA here is from genome assembly GCA_030040115.1 of Acidobacteriaceae bacterium. GTDB lineage: Bacteria > Acidobacteriota > Terriglobia > Terriglobales > Acidobacteriaceae > Telmatobacter. The sequence goes on from JASHUH010000528.1 coordinate 5,722, forward strand.
GTCACCATTGGGTCGGTCGAGTGGATCAAGTTGGGTTCGCCTCCAGTCGCATCGAGGTCCGTCATGAACTGCGCCGCCGGTTCCACTTCTATGCTCTGCACATCACGCAACTTAAACGAGTAGTCGTGCTCCCGTGGTTGGGTCGAACCATTGAACCAATCCTTGACGTGACGGGAGATCAGGCACTGGTTCGGGTCGGCGATAACGTTGCTGATTTCGCTGATGTTGGTGTATTTGCGGCTACTGTGGTCGTCCGTATTGACGACAGAGATGACATACGAGACCCTGCCAATGCCGTTTAAAGTATCCTGGATAAACCTCATCGTGTCTTCTAGCGTTTCCCGGTCAAATCCATTCGCTGGCGGAGCCGCCTCATCCTTGCGGACCGCCGCACCGCCATTAGGCTCGACCGTCCCGCTGCTGCCGATTGCGGTTGCGGGTGATGGCTTGGAGGGTGCAGGCGATGCTTCCGAGCCTAGATGTGCGCGGAAATGCGACGCCGCAAAGACTCCAACGAAAACAAGCGCTGATACAGCGCCTCCGCCCCACGCCCATAACGGAACCCTCCACGCGCGGGGCGCGGCGACGGTTCCGCTCCTGGAACGCCATTCACCCGATCTCCGCGTGCTTGAGCGTTCTGCCGTTTCGAGCCTCGCGGCCTTGCCGATCTCAAATGGCTGAGGAACGGGCGGACTCACAGCGGACGCCTCTTGCGGATGAATTTCTGCGGGGCGCGACGCCGCCAACGGCGCTGTCGCAGGCGCCTGACGATTGGACTCCTGAGATGCTTCCGCTGCTGGAGGCTGGGCCGCCGGCGCTTTACGCCGGCTCACTGGTTCGAGCCGTCTCTTGATCGTGTCGGCGAGCTTCCTGAGGTGCGGCTCCAGCGGCGGGGTCAGCGCGTCGAGCCAGTTCACGTTTCCAATAAAGAATGCCAGCGCATTGGCGGGAAGAACGTTTTCGATACGGACCGGGAGAATGGCGATATCGTGGTGGGCCGCGCGCTCTACCTCGCGGCGAACTTGCGGCGAGGCGTTGGCGTCGGCCGTGAAGACCAGCACCATGATGCGCGCCTGCTCGATGGCGTTGATGATGGCCTCGCCGTACTCCGCGCCGGGATCCACGTCGCGAGGCGCGATCCAGCAGCGGATGCCTTCGGCCTCCAGCACGGCGCAGACCGCGTCGGCGGTGGTCTTGTTCTTCGCGGAATAGCTGACGAAGACGTCGTGCGCCATAAGGTCCAGCCGGTAAATCTGAAATCCAGGGGATGAGCGGCTAGGGCCAATATACCGCAGATCGAGACGGCGGGAGTGGCGGGGTCTTCCGATGAGCGGGGAGATCGACGCAGGGTGGGGGCGCAGCAGGATGGATGAATTAAGGGAGAGTTTCCCCGGGTCCCAGAGGCGGGACCCAGGCGCAGGTTTCGTTCTGAGTTGACGGCCTGGGACGCAGGCCACCCGGCTCACAGGTCGTAATAGAGGAAGAACTCGTATGGAACCGGGCGCAGGTTGACGGGCGCCAGTTCGCGCTCGCGCTTGTAGCTGACCCAGGTTTCGATCAAATCGGGCGTGAACACGCCGCCCTCGACAAGGAAAGCGTGATCCTCCTCGAGCGCATTGAGAACTTCGCCGAGCGATCCCGGCGTGCTCTTGATCTTCCTGGCTTCCTCGGGCTCCAGCTCGTAAAGATCCTTGTCCACCGCTTCGCCGGGATCGATTTTGTGCTTGATTCCATCCAGGCCGGCCATGAGCAAGGCGGAGAAGCAGAGATAAGGATTGGCGGAGGGATCGGGGCAGCGGAATTCAAGACGTTTCGCCTTGGGGCTGGTGGAGTAAACCGGAATGCGCACCGCCGCGGAACGGTTGCGCTGCGAGTAGCACAGATTCACCGGGGCCTCGTAGCCCGGAACCAGACGGCGGTACGAGTTGGTGGTGGGGGCGCACATGGCTAGCAACGCCGGCGCGTGCTTGAGCAGGCCGCCGATGTAGTGCTTGGCGGTGCTGCTGAGCAGCGCGTATCCCTTGGCGTCGTAAAAGACGTTGGCGTCGCCTTTCCATAAGCTCTGGTGAACGTGCATCCCGGAGCCGTTGTCGCCAAACAGCGGCTTGGGCATGAAGGTGGCCGTCATGCCGTGCTTTTTGGCGATCATGCGGATGATGTACTTGTACTTCATCAGGTTGTCGCCCATTGTGACCAAGGGGCCGAAGCGCATGTCGATCTCGGCCTGACCGGCGGTCCCCACTTCGTGGTGATGCACCTCAACCTTGACGCCCGCATCCTTGAGAGCGAGCAAAATCTCCGACCGGACATCCTGCAACTGGTCCGAAGGCGGCACTGGGAAATAACCCTCTTTGTGGCGCAGCTTGTAGCCGAGATTCGGGGTTTCTTCGCGGCCGGCGTTCCAGATGCCTTCGTTGGAATCGATGGCGTAAAAGCCGGTGTTCGCGGTCTGGCCGTAGCGCACGTCGTCGAAGATGTAAAACTCGGCCTCCGGGCCCCAGTAGCTGGCGTCGGCGATGCCGGTGCTCTTGAGATAGGCCTCAGCCTTTTGCGCGACGTAACGCGGGTCGCGGCTATAGGGCTTGCGGCTGAGCGGATCGAAGACATTGCAGATGATGTTGATGGTGGGCACCTGCAGGACCGGGTCCACAAAGGCCGTGTCGGCGTCGGCGATCAGCAACATGTCGCTTTCGTGAATCTGCTGGAAACCGCGGATGCTCGAGCCGTCGAAACCGATCCCGTCGCTGAACAGGTCGTCCTCAAGGTCTTCAATAGGGATGGAAAAGTGCTGCCACATGCCCGGCAGGTCGATGAACCGCAGATCGACAATCTTTACACCGGCTTCCTTGGCAAGTTTTTTTACATCATCGGGGGTGCGCGGCATTCTTAACTTCTCCTTGTTAGGTTTTAGTTTGGAACGGTAATCGTGAACGGATCGAAAGAGGCGCTTCTTCGCAGGAATTTCAATTCTACAGCCTGGGGGCGCCCGTATGTCAGCGGGCTACGCCGGAAAAGGCGAATTCGCAAGGCCCAACCCTAGCGTCGGCTGTTGCGGAAGTTCACACAAATTCTTTGGCTATCCTAGTTCGCGGGGTATAAGGATTTTATGAAGATTTTAAAAATAGCCGGTGCAAAACCCTGCACTTACCGGCGATCTGCGACCAGCGCCGTGAGCGTCGAGGTCACCGCCGGAATGGGCGCCAGAGCCGTGTAGCGCGGTGCTCCTGCATCGCCAGCGCGGTTCGCGCCGTCTCGTGCGCATTTTTCCGGCGAAGCACACCGCTCCTGCTAGAATCGCTTTACGTCTTCCATAGGTTTGGAGTGGGACCAGGTATTTCATCGCTTTTATCGCAAGTTTTCTCACTTTTTCGATTTAGTTTGGGAAGCCCGCACCATGGAGGACGGCCAGGAAATGCTTGTCCTGCGCGCCCAAACGCGAGGCCGAGCTTGGCCCCGATCTGACGGAATGAGAACGGCAGGTGGCTAAATGTCCGGAATCGACATTCCGATGCTTACAGTTTTTCACTCGGTGCGCCGGCGCGGTTCGCGGCCGAACCTGTTTCGGTTCATGCTGGAGTGCGTCCTGGGCCTGGCGGTTGTGCTGCTGATGGCGTGGGTCGCCCCTGGACGCGGTGGCTCGCTTCCGGACGCCGTATGGCTGTCCTCCCTCATCGTGCTTCTTGTGGCGTGGCTCTGTGGCTTTTGGCAGGCGGCGATCGTGGCCCTGGCGGCAGTCGCCGTTCCCGATTGGATGGCGCGCTCGCTGGCGCCGGCATACAGTTTCGCGGCCCTGCTGACCCTGATGCTCACCGCGCTCCTCGTCAGCCGGAGTTCCGAACGCGCCGCGCGGCAGGCCAAAGAGGCTGATACCTGGAGCAGCCAGACACGCGATCTGTATGAGTTCACCAGCCACACCCTCCAGATCGATCTCCACGTCGAGCCCGGCCAGGAATTGGCGGAGATGATTCAGGAGATTTTTGCATTGCAGGCGGTTGCGGTTTTCGACGCCGATCTGCACACCGTCTATCAAGCCGGTTTCTGGAACGCCGATCCGCAGGAAGAGGCGCAGAGCGTCTACCATTTCGGCACCTCGGACGATGACCCGGCGCTCGGATTGGTGCGCCGCGCGGTGCGGCTGGGAAGCGTGCCTGTGGGTAGCCTGATGATGCGCGGCGAAATCAGCCCTCTGGCCGCCGACGCTATCGCCGTGCTGGTCGCCATCACCTTTGACCGGTTTCGCGCGGTGGCTAACGAAAGCCTGATTGAAACCGAGCGCCGCGCCGAGCAGTTGCGCGCCACGGTGCTCGATAGCCTGGCGCACGCCTACAAGACGCCGTTGACGGCGATTCGTGCAGCCAGCACCGGATTAAGCGAAATGGGCCGGCTTTCCGCCGGCCAGGCGGATCTGGTTGCGCTCATTAACGAGCAGACGGATCTACTTAATGATTTGACCACGCGCCTGCTCACCACTGCGCGGCTCGACGCCGGAGAAGTCACTGTGCATGCCGAGGCGGTGAACGCCGGTTCGTTGATCGACGAGGTTCTTATGGGGCTGAAGGACCGGCTGGCCGGCGCGAAGGTCGGAATCGAGCTGGAGAATGAAGACCTCGTGACCCAGTGCGATCGCCGGCTGATGACCATGCTCCTGACCCAATTTCTCGACAACGCATGCAAGTATTCTCATTTCGGCTCCGCCATCACCCTCCGTGTCGCTTCGTCGCTCACAGAGACCGTCTTCTCGGTGCACAGCTATGGTCCCGTGATTCCCATGGCCGACCGGGAGCGCATCTTCAACCGGTACTATCGCTCTTCGACATCGAACCACACGCCCGGCACGGGAATCGGCCTCTCCGTAGCCAAACGCGTCGCCGCGATTCATGGCGGCTATGTGTGGGTCACTAGCGATGAGCAGGAGGGAACCACGTTTTTCGCCGCAATTCCCGCAGCCCGGGAGAAAGGAAGTGCACGATGACTCAATCCGTCATTCGCATTCTGGTGGTCGATGACGAGCCGGCCATCCGCAGGGCGCTGCGGCCTCCGCTGGCGGAGCTGGGCTTCCAGGTGTCCGAGGCCTCGCGCGGCGAGGAGGCGCTGCTGGCGTTGCGCGCGGCCCCCTACGATGTGGTGCTGCTCGACATTAACATGCCCGGCCTGGGTGGCATCGACACGCTGCGCCGCATCCGCACCTTCGCGCCCCGCCTGCCCGTGCTCATGCTCAGCGTGCGTGACCAGGAGGAAGACAAAGTGGAGGCCCTCGATATCGGCGCCGACGACTACGTGACCAAACCCTTCAGCACCCGCGAGTTGATCGCCCGCATTCGCACCGCCATCCGGCGCGTCGGCGCTCCCGCGCGCCCCAAGGATGCCCCGATCGACATTGGCGAAATTCGCCTGGAGCCGATGAAGCGCAGCGTCACCAAGCGCGGCGGGCTGATCCATCTTACTCGCAAAGAATTCGATATTCTTCACTGCCTGATGAGCCGCGCCGGCCACGTGGTCACTTACGCCAAACTGCTCACCGCCGTATGGGGCGCGGATTGCCGCGAAGAGGTCGAGTATCTGCGCACCTTCGTCCGCCAGTTGCGCAAGAAGATTGAAGACGATCCCTCCCGGCCCGTGTACCTGCTCACCGACGTCGCGGTGGGCTACCGCTTCTCCGATGCGCAGATGCTCGAAGACGAGAATGCAGTCAATGAGAGCGGCCCGAAGAAACCCGAATTTTCGCCTGAAGCGGCGCCCTAGGCGCCAGCCGCAGGACTTATCTATGCGTCGTAATGCAGCAGGCTGAAAACGTCGTACTCCGGAAACCGCTCGCGGCCTTTCAGAAAATCGAGCTCGACGGCAAAGCCCAGCCCGGCGATTCTTCCGCCCAGTTGCTTCACCAGCTTCACCGTCGCTTCCATCGTGCCTCCGGTGGCCAATAAATCATCCACCAGCACCACACTCTGCCCGGGCGCAATGGCGTCCATGTGAATTTCGAGGGTGTCGGAGCCGTACTCAAGGTCATAGGTGACGCGCGCCACCGGCGCCGGCAGTTTGCGCGGCTTGCGCACAGGCACAAAGCCGGCGTTCAGACGATAAGCCAGCGCCGGCCCGAAGATGAACCCACGCGCCTCGATGCCGAGCACCAGATCGATCCTGCGCTCGATGTAATGCGCCGCCAGCGCGTCGATCAGTTGGGCAAAGCCGGTCTTATCTTTGAGCAGGGTGGTGATGTCGTAAAACAGGATGCCCGGCTTGGGAAAATCCGGAACCGTGCGCACCAGCTTCTTCAAATCGTCGACGTTGACCGGATTTCTTTCAGCGGGCATGGATCGATTTCACTCCTCGATGCGGCCCCGGACTCCGATTGGGCTCAAGCGCGGGCGCGGCATCGTACGGGAAGGTTATAGGCAGTCCGCTTCGTCTTCCCTCCAAGTTGCAGGGGGCATAAGCCATTATAGGATGCGTAGGCGGGACATCGGACCGGCGACCAGCAGGAACTCCGGAACGAGCGGGCTCAGTGCGATTCGTCTGGCTTCCGAGTGAATTCGCGAATCGCCTCAGCGCTTCACCGTAGTCCATCACGCCCCGATTCACATCGACTGCACCGGCAATAGCGTGAGGTCGTCCACGAGGCCGACTTCCTTCTGCACGAACGGTTCGCCATAGCGGACGCCGGCTAACAGACCGTAATGGCGCGCCTCGGCGAACGTGCGCTCGCGAATCTCCTCTTCGGGAACGAAGAGGCCGCTGCCGGCAGACTGGTTCGCGTATTGCGAGCGATAGGCCATGAGCGCCCGATGGCGCTGCTCGATAAATGGCGCGATATCGACGACGAAGCTGGGGCGCACGTCGGCGTAAAGGCTGGCGTAAACAATCTTGAAGGGACGGTGCGGCTCCGCGCCCGTATCGAACTTCCGCAGGCCAGAAAGAAAGCAAGCATCTTGACCAAGCGTCGCGGTGATGGCGTGATCGGGGTGGCGCGCCTGCCAGTACGGAAGAATGACGACGCGGGGGCGCAGGCGGCGCAGCATCCGCACAATTTCCATGCGGTTGGGCAGCGTGTTTTCGATGGCCCCGTCGGGAAGCGCGAGCGCCTCACGCCAGCCAACACCGAGCAACCCGGCGGCCTCGGCGGCTTCGCGCGCGCGCGCTTCGGCGCTTCCGCGGGTGCCGGCTTCACCCTGCGTCAGATCGAGAATGGCGGTGCGCAATCCGCGCGACGCCATGCGCAGAAGCGTGCCGCCGCAGGTTTGCTCCACATCGTCGCGATGGGCGGCGATGGCCAGTACATCGGCGCGCAAATCGGCGGCTTCCGCGGGCATGGAGAAAAGACGTTCAGTAAAAAAAGGCGTTCAGTATACGGTGTTATCGGCGTCGGTCGTTGCGTCCATGTAGGCCACGTCCCAGGCCGTGCCGGTGACGGTCACATATTGGTTGTCGATGGCTGTTCCATCTGTGGTCTTATAGATGTACACTTGGCCGCCTTCGGCCGTATAGATTTTGTGCAAACCGGTAACTGCGGCGATTCCCGTGGCGTCGCCAAGATACGGCTCCAGCATCACCACGCTGTTGGTCGCCGTGTTGTACATCGTCAGACAGCCGTAGCCGCCGGGCGCATTGGTGGCGTAGCGCACGCCGTTGGTGCATTTCTGCATGCCGATCCACAGGGTGTTGTCGTCGGCCTCGATCATGCGGCTAACCGCACCTGGCTGCCCGTCGCTAATGGATGCGGTGTTGGTGATGGTAGCCCAGCCGGTGGGACCCGAAACCAGATTGAGGACGGTGAGATTGCCGCCGTAGTAGATTTGGCCGCTGATGGTCTGCGGCTGCTGGCCGGCAACGTACATGGTGCTGGAGTCAACGAGGGCGTTGCTGGATCCGCCTGGAATGGGCAAGGTGCATGAGTTGCCGTTATTGGCGGCCGAGCATGTGGCGATGGCGGCCTGCGTGGGGAGCAGGCCGGAGCTCTCGCCCACGTTGAAAATGAGGGGCGCGACGGGCAGCGGCGTAATGGATGCTGCCGAACCGCCGCACTCAGGACCGCAGTTGAGCACATAGGCGGTGCTGCCGTCGGCGGAAAAAACCGCCTTCACCGGACGATCGAACGTCAACGGCGCGCCGGAGTAGTTGCCGGTGGCGTCGATGTAGTCGGGGCTTTGCACCTGAAACAGGCACCAGAGGGGCGCATTTTGCGGCTCGCAATCGACGGCCGCTTTCGGCCAGGTCGCGGGCCCTCCGGAATAGGCAAGCGATTCCGGGGTGGTAAGCTCTCGCGGATAGTATGCGTAATCCGAATTTTGCACGAACGCCAGCGCCACCGTGCCGCCGGGGTTTACGCTGACGCGGTATACATTGGGCAGCCCCAGGGCAGCGGACGCGCCCCCGCTCTGACTCACGGCGGTGAGGACGTGGGAAGCCTGGCTGGCGGCGAAAACAAAATTCTGATTGCGCGTAATGAAAATGCTGGATTGGAGGCCACTCAAGCCGCTAGCGTTGCCGGTGGTGGCTTCCGTAGCGTAATTGACCAACGCCAGGCTGCCGTCGCCCGAGCCATAGACGGCGCCGCGCTGCTCCTCGGGCATGTTCTGGATAGTGATGGGCAGGGACCCGCCATAGCCGGAGATCGAGAACGACGCGGGAGTGCCGTTGTAGCCGCTGCGCTCGTCGTAATAGGCGTCGACGATCTGGAGCGCGCCCTTGCTCAGGGCGCTGGGATTCTGCACCGCGATCATCACGCGATTGACCAGCTTGCTGGGGGGAAGAATGCGTCCGTCAAAATAGTAGGTGCTGCCACAGCCTGCCAAAATTATCGCGGACGCCAGGGCGGCTGCGGCGCTGATCCAAAAACTGCGTTTCCTCAAAGCCCTTTACCTCGATCGAAGGCGCGGACAGGCCGCGGCCCAAACAAAATCCACGGTCATGGCGGAGCCGGCCCAGCAAAAATCTAGCCGGTCAAACCGGTCAATGATCCATTGGCGAACCAATCGTCGTTCCAGTTGGCGACCCAGGTTATGACTCCCGAAGTATAGCAAAGCAGACCCTGCCATCCGGAGCGGCGCCGGCCGTGCGTCAGGAGCAAAGCACGGCGCATGCGCCTATGCCGCCGATGCGATAGCATGTCAGCAGCATGACGCGATTCGCCGACATTTACCTGAACCATCCCATGCTTGCCGACGGAGCCATGGGCACAGTGTTGAACGCGCGTGGCGTCTACATCAACCGCTGCTACGACGAGCTGAATCTTTCCGAACCGGGCATGATTCTTTCTGTGCACGAGGAGTACCTGCAGGCGGGCGCGGAAATTCTGGAGACCAATACCTTCGGGGCCAACCGCTTCCGCCTTTCGCGCCACGGACTGGGCGGCAAAGTGAGGGAAATCAATGCCGCCGGTGTGCGGCTGGCGCGGCAGGCGGTGGAGCATTTCCGGCAAAAACAGGCGGGCGAGGCGTGGGTAGCCGGCTCGGTGGGGCCGCTGGGCACACGGCTGGAGCCCCTGGGCAAGACCGGCCTGGATGAAGCGCGGTCCGCATTCGCCGAGCAGATCGGCGTGCTGGCCGAGAATGGCTCAGGGAGCGGCGTCGACTTACTGATCATCGAGACCATGCCCGCGCTCAATGAAGCTCACCAGGCGTTGCAGGCGGCGCGCGAGGTGGCGCCGCATCTGCCGGTGCTGGTGATGGTGACGGTGGACGACGAGAGCGAGT
>JASHUH010000529.1 GCA_030040115.1 Acidobacteriaceae bacterium
AGCTTGAGAATCACCTTCCCTTCGGCCTCCAGCCGCCGGGCAAGATTGAGAATCTCCTGCTGCGCCTGCGCCACTTCCCGCGAACGCACGGGGCCCAGCACTTCCATGTCTTCTTTCAACATGTCCACGGCCCGCGAACTCATGGCCTTGAAGATTTGCGCGCGCAACTCGTCGTTGGCCCCGCGCAAGGCCAGCGCCAGCTGCCGCTTATCGACCCCCGAAACAATCTCCCGGATGGTGGCCGGCGGCACTGTGATCAGGTCTTCGAAAGTGAACATCAAATTGCGAATGCTGAGAGCCAGCTCCGGTTGCGCTTCCTCGATGGTCTCGAGAATTTTCTTCGCTTCTTCGGCGTTGAGCCGGTTCAGCAGATCCGCCACCGCCTTGAATCCGGAGTAGCTTTTGCGCGCCGTATCGCCCATGCTTTCCAGGCGCCGATGCAGGATGTGCGCCACTTTTTGCGCCATCTCCGGGGAAAACTGGCGCATCTCCGCCAGCCGTTGAACCGCCACCACCTTGTGCTCCTCGCTCAAGTTCTCGAGCACATGCGACGCCCGCAGCGGGTCCAGGTGCGCCAGCACCAGGGCGATGGTCTGCGGGTGTTCGGAGTCGAGCAGCTTGCCCAGCTGTTGCGGGTCGGTGCGCTGTAGCTTGGCCAGATTTCCTTGGGCAGCCTCCTGCGAACGGCGCACCAGGGCCAGCAGGTCTTCGGCTCGCTGCTCTCCGAAGGTGTCGACGAGCAACCGGCGGGCGTAATCGAGGCCGCCGTGGACCATAAAATTCTGGGTCTCGAGCAGTTCCCAGAATTCCTCCACCACCTCCGCCGAAAGCTCCGGCGTAATGCCGCGCAGATCCGCCAATTCCTCGGTAAGCCGCTCGACATCGGCCTCGGGCAGGGCGCGCAGGATCCCCTTGGCCAGGTCCTCACCCACGGCCAGCAACAGCACCGCCGCCTTGCGCACCCCGGACATGTTCGCCGACTGGCGGCGCGGTGTCCCGGTCTCGATTCCCTGCTCCGCCAAGGCTGCTTCTTCCTTTCCCTGCTCCCCCGCCGCCTGCGTTTCGGCTTGTTCCAGCCTTCCTGCGTTTTCCACAACCGCCCGGCTTCCCTCGACGCCGGCTGGCGCGCAGCCTAGTCGGAGTGAATCCAGCTCTGCAGGAGGCGCGAACTCTGCGTGGGCTCCCGCTTGAGATGCGCCGTCACCTGCTCGTAAATCTCCTGATTCCGCAGCCGTTCCGGGTCGGCTTCCGGCGGTTCGGGAGCGGGCAAGGGAGCCGGATTGGCGGCCGGCAACTCCCTGCCGCTCTTGCCGGGGATGCGAGCCAACGCGGCCGACCCGGCCCGGCGCAGCGCCGGACGGACGCCAAAGCCGACCACCACCAGCAGGCCCAATAACAGCGCGGCATATTTCAAAAGCTCCGGCGAATCTTCCGCGTCGCTGAGCCATTGCCGATACGGCGGCGCCGGCTGCAAGTCGCGATTGTCCTCAAAGGCAATGTCCTCGACCGTCAAGAGATCGCCGCGCGGCGCATCGAAGCCCACCGCCGCCTGCGCCAACGCGGTCAGGCTGCGCAGCTCTTCGGCCGAACGCGGCTGCCAGATCGCAGCCGCGCCCTTGCCCGCCGGCCGGACCAGCCGGTCGTTCACCACAATCGCCGCTGTCATGCGCCGTATCCGGCCCGGGTTCTCAATCTCGTGCTTGACGGTCTTCGAGGCTGCGTAGGTGCTCGACTCGGTCTTGGCGCTTTCAGGCGGCGTGGTCTCGTGCGGGTATACGGGCAAAGCCTGGGAATTGGGCGCGTTCGAAGCCGTGCCGGGGACGCCGGCCGCCACCGCCTGCGGGCCGGAGGTTTGCTCGGAGCGCTGCATGGAAAGGGTAACCGTCTGATTGGGGTCATAGGTTTCCTGAGTGGTGTCGCTGGCCTGGTCGTTGTAGTCCAGGGTTACCGAGGCGCGCACGTTTCCCGCCCCGGTCACTGGCTCCAGCGTGGAGATCAACTTTTCTTCAAGATCCTGCTCGGCGCCGAGTTCGCTGGCTTCAGCCGTCTTCGGCCCCAGGGGCAGGTGTCCCGCCGCGTCCACCAGCACCACGTGATCTGCCGTCAGCCCATCCACCGCCGAAGCCACCAGGTTGCGGATGGCGTCGGCCTCGCCGTCGGCCAGGGAGCGATGGCGCAACTGAATGACCACCGAAGCTTTGGCCGGCCGTTCCTGGTCGCGGAACAACGAATCGTGAGGCATCACCAGGTGGACGCGCGCCGACTCGACGTCGGCCAGCGTGTCCACGGTGTGCTCGAGTTCGCCTTCGAGGGCGCGCTGGTAATTCACTTGCTCGTCGAACTCCGAGCCTACCCAATTGGGCTTGTCGAAGAGCTCAAAGCCCAGCCGGCCGCTCTTCACCCCCCCCTTAGCCGCTGCCGCCAGACGCGCCTTGTCCAGATATTGCGCCGGAACCCGGATCGCGGTTCCATCGGCGTTTACATCGAATGGAATCTGCGCCTGGGTGAGAATCTGGCCGGTCTGTCGCGCGTCGTCCGGGTCGAGGTTGACATACAGCGTGCGCCAATCGGTGCGCATTCCATACCAGAACAACAACCCCACCAGCCCGGTCAGCATCAAGGCCGCGGCCGCCGTCCAGCCGCGCTGCCGCACCGGCATTTCGGCCCAACGCACTTTGCCCAGGCCCCAAAGCGCCGCCAGCCGGTCGCCGAGTTGCGGTTGTCCGGGCCGGAACGGCGGTGCGGCTTTCTCCAACTGTGTTCCGGTGGCCATAGTGTTCAATGTTCCGTCTATTGGCTGTTAGCTCCTGGCTTTCAGCTTTCTGCTCTCAACTTTCAGCCGATGGCGCCCGGTTACCGGTTTTCCTCGCGTGGGTGGCCAAAACTCTCGCCGGTTCGCCGCTTTCCTCTCTTCGCTCAACTCGATCAAGGCCAATCTCACGCAGGAACCGGCTGGAAACTGATAGCCGAAAGCTGATCGCTGATGGTTCGCCTCTAGAACTGCATGCCGATCACCTGCTGATACGCCTGCACGGCTTTGTTGCGCACCGCCAAGACCAGCTCGAAGGCCATGTCCGCCTTCGCGGTGGCGATCATCGCCTGATGCACGTCCACGCCCGATCCGGTCATCAGTCCGTCCACGGCGGCGTGCGCCTGGCTTTCGAGTTGGTTCACCTGGCCAACGGCGTCGGTGAGCAGATCCGCAAACGGAGCCGGCCCGGAAGCGGATCCCGTCGCGCCCAAAGACAAATCCGGAGCGAGGGTCGGCGTGCGCGCTCCTCCGGCCAGAGCCGGCAGCGCCGCGGCGGCGGCGTTCAGTGCATTCAGTGGGCTTGCCATGGCTCCTCCTCTCTAGGTGTCCGTCCTTCCGCCGGATCGGGCCTGGCGGCGGCTACGATTTGGCGATCTCGAGCGCCGCCGCGATCATGCCCTTCTCCGCCTGCACGGCCGAACCGTTCAAGCCGTAGGCACGCGTCGCCCCCATCAGGTCCACCATCTCTGTGAGCGGATTAATGTCGGGATAAGCCACATACCCGTCCGGGCCCGCATCGGGATGACCCGGATCGTAGCGCTTGAGCGGTGGCGTCGGGTCCTGAACGACCTGGGCGATGTGCACGCCCGGCGCGACCCCGGAGTAGGGCAGACCGACGGCCGGCAGCGCTGACGGATTCGCCGCCGCGCCCATCGAAGCCGAGGTCAACGCATCGAGAAAGCCTGGATCGCCCTGATTGGCGGCGAAAACCACCTCCTGGCGGCGATAGGGACCGCCCGCAGCGGTGCGCGTGGTTTCGGCGTTGGCCATGTTGGCCGTCACCACTTCGGCGCGCATCCTCTCGGCCTGCATGGCGCCGCCCGAGGTTTCCATCAATCCAAATAAATTCATATCCACGCCTCCGGAACGGGTCCATTGTTCATCGTTCCCGCCCCGCCCAATCCCTCCAACCGTTCCATCACCGCCCCGGGCGACCTTATTTATCGGCATGAATCGCGTCCATCACCCGCTGATACTCCTGGCGCAGCAGGGCCACACCCACCTTGAACTGCAATTGCGCCTCGGCCATATTCAGGCCTTCGCGATCCAGCGACACATCATTGCCGTCGGGCCGCGCGATCAATCCATCCACGGCTTTCACGCGCACCTTGGATGGCCCTCGCGCCTCGTCCACCTCGGTCAGCGCCTCGCGCATCTCGGCCTCGAAGTCCATCCCCAGCGCCCGGTAGCCGGGTGTATCGATATTGGCCATATTGGTCGCGGTCAGCTTAGCTTTAGCGGAAGCGAGGTCGAGATACCGCGCGATTTCGTCGCTCATCCGGGTTGCAATCTCCATGCTCATCGCCATCCTCCCCACCCCAATCCCACGCCTCCTCGGGGCCCAGCCTCAGTTCACCGCAAGTCCGAAGTCGATTTCGCGTGCAGTCAGCACCGGCTCATCTCCGGCCAGGATGACGCCGCGCTCCAACACGTGTTCGAGTTCGCGGACGCCGCCCGGCCAGTCATGGGCGGCCAGTTTTGCCATGGCTCCAGCGTCGATGCGCTTGACAGGCATGTCGCGGCCCAGCTTTTCGAGAAAGTGCTCGACCAGCAGCGGCAAGTCCTCGGCATGGTCGGCGAGCGCCGGAGTGCGAATGAGAAAGACCGCCAGCCGGTAATAGAGGTCGGAGCGGAAGGCTCCAGTGTGCGTCTGTTGCGCCAATGGCCGGTGGGTCGCCGCCACGATGCGCACGTCTACTTTTACGGTTTTGTTGTCGCCCACACGTTGCAGCTCGCCGCACTCGACAAAGCGAAGAAGCTTGGACTGCAGACTGAGGGGCAGCTCGCCGATTTCATCTAAAAACAGAGTGCCGCCGTCTGCGGCTTCGATCCGCCCCATCCTGCCCTGCACCGCGCCGGTGAACGCTCCACGGGTATGACCGAATAGCTCAGCTTCAAGCAACGCTTCAGGTATAGCCGCACAATTGATGACAATAAAAGTTTTGCGACTTCTCGAGGACAGCCGGTGCAGGGCTTCGGCGACCAATTCCTTGCCGGAGCCGGTTGGCCCCTCAATCAATACCGGAGTGGTGCGCGGCGCAACCAGGCGCACGCGCCGGCTTACCTCGATCATGCACGGAGCGTTGCCCACCAGTTCGGGAAGCCGCTCCGCCGTTGCCGCCGCCCGCTCCGGCGGTGCGATCTGGAAAGGAATGGTCCTGGTTTCGCCTGCCGGGGCGCGCACCAGCGCCGGCGGCATCTCCCCTGAGCTTCCGGGTAGGCGTCGGACCGTTCCCCACGCGCGCTTCGGCGGCGCCTCCGCGGCGGCGCCGCCCTCGCCCGCCAAGTCCGGCGCCGCCGCCCAGGCCGCCGCATCGCCATCCTGGCAACTGCGCATGGCGTACAGCAGTTCCTGGCGATGCGGACCGCGCGGGCTTTCGAACCAGGAGGATCCACCGGCCGCCACCAGATCGACGAGCGGAAAACGCTGGCGAAAATCCTTCAGGAATTCATCCAAATCGAGATCGGGAAGCCAGGCATCGACGATCACGGCTTCGGGCAAGGCGGTCTCGGCCTCGCTCCAGGCCTGGGCGCCGCCCTCGGCTTCCTGTACTTGCCAGCGCAAGCCGGTGAGGGTGTGGGAAAGCTTCTGGCGGAAACTGCGGTCGGCGCTCGCCACCAGAGCGGTGCGGGGGCGGACGCGGCCATTTTGCGGAAGAACCGGAACGGGAGCAGAGAGCATGAAGAATCTCCTTAAGAAACGTGGATAACCTTAGCAAGTGGAAGCAGTTTGGAGAGCAGCAGGAGTTTTTTCAGCTCCCGATTCGGGGGCCGGACGCGGCGGAGCCCCTGCCAACGCCAGCTCTGCTTCCGACGGAACCATATAGCCTTGCCCACGCATGGTGCGGATCAGCCGCCCCGGCGGAGGATCCTTCAGTTTCCGGCGAAGATAGTTGACGTACACATCCACAATGTTCGTGGTTTGCGCCGGCTCCAGGTTCCAGACCGTCTCCAGCAAATCGACCCGCGAGACCGAGCGGCCGCGGTTCAACATCAGGTGCTCGAGGAGCGCAAATTCCTTGTTGGTAAGCAGAATGGTCTGTCCGCCGCGCCGCGCGGTATGCTCCAGACGGTCCAATTCCAGGTCGCCGGCGCGCAATTGCAACCGGGTTTCCCGCTTCCGCCGCAGCAGGGCCCGGCAGCGC
This sequence comes from Acidobacteriaceae bacterium, assembly GCA_030040115.1. Lineage (GTDB taxonomy): Bacteria > Acidobacteriota > Terriglobia > Terriglobales > Acidobacteriaceae > Telmatobacter. The sequence continues at coordinate 6,178 of JASHUH010000529.1, forward strand.
GCCCGCAGCTCGTGCAGGCTGAATGGCTTGATCATCAGGTCGTCGGCGCCGCGATCAAGGCAGCGCACCCGCGTATCCACTTCCTGCCGCGCGGTCAGCACCAGCACGGGGAGATCCGCGTCGAGCGAGCGCACTTCCTCGAGAACATGTTCGCCATCCTTCACGGGCATGTTCAGGTCGAGAATGGTTAAATCCGGCAAATCCTCGCGAAACGCCTCCACGGCCGCGCCGCCATCGTAGGCCAGACGAACACGATGACCGTCGGCTTCCAGCCCTCGGCTCAGGAACAATCCCAACGCCCTATCATCCTCGGCGATCAGTAACCTCATGCGATCTTTTCCCTCCGGCGATACCCCTGGCGGCGCCCCGCGACGCCGTTGACCGAAGCACCTGATGGTTCAATGCCCGGGCGCGCTGGTTAAAGCAGTCTAAGACGATCAACCTCCTCCACCTTCTCGCGGGAAGGCCGCAAGCTCGAGATGGGAAAGTGAAAAGAATGGTTCCTGATTTCAGGAATGGATTCGCTCTGAGGCCAAGTTCGGTAATTGGCCTGGAGGAGTTGAAGCGTGACAGCGGTCACAGCGAAAAATGGACCCAGAGAACCTGTTTCTCCTCGAACCGGTCGCGAGCGCTTTGCGGGCCTCCGGCCGGGCATCCTGCGGCGGGTTCAAGGCTCCATTTTTGGCTCCGCCGCCATGAGCGCTCAGGGCTTCCCGGCCGTCAGTTGTCATTGAAGTCACTGAACCCTTGAGCAGGAAAGCCGGGAGCGCGAGGGACGCCGGAGCCCGGCAACCGGAGCTATGGCAGAGTTCGTCATCAGACTGGCCGATGAGCGCGGCCGCGTGCAGGAACAGGTGCAGACCGCGGCGACGGCCGAGGAGTTGCGCGCCCGCTTCACCCACGCGGGCTATCACGTGTTCAGTGTGCGCTCCCGCGGAGGCCTCTCCGGATTGGGGCGGCGTAAAGTCAAGCTCGAGCCCTTTCTCATTTTTAATCAGCAGTTTCTCACCCTTATCCGAGCCGGATTGCCCATCCTGGGTTCGCTGCAGATGCTGGGCAAGATCCAGAAGAGCGCCACCTTCGCCGGTCAATTGGACGATGTAGCCAGCCGGGTAAAAACGGGTGAAGCGCTTTCGGCGGCCTTTGAAGCGCAGAGCGGTTTTCCGCTGATGTACACCACCACGCTGCTGGCCGGGGAGCGCTCCGGAAACCTCCAGGAAGTTTTGGAGCGGTATGTCAGCTTCCAGAAGGTGTCGCTGGCCTTCCGCAAAAAGCTCACGGCTTCGCTCATCTACCCCTCGCTGCTGATGACCCTGGTGATCGGGCTGATGATCTTTCTGCTCACCGTGGTGGTGCCGCAGTTCGCCGTGCTCTACGACCAGATGGGCTCCAAGCTTCCCACCATGACCGTGGACCTGTTGAGCTTCGGCAAGTGGATGCAGCACAATTTCATCTGGCTCGCCGCCGGAGCCGCCCTCCTTGGTTTCACGGCCTACCGCTTCTCGCTGAGCGAGAAGGGCCGGGATTTTGTGGATGGCTTTCGTGTGGGCTTACCGGTCTTCGGCAAAATCTGGCTCAAATACCAGGTGGCCCTGTTTGCGCGCACCCTCTCCACGTTGCTCACCGGCGGTTTGCCCCTGGTGCCCTCGCTCGAAACGGCGGCGCGCTCCATCTCGTCGCGCAAGGTATCGAAAGCCGTGCAGACCTCGATCGGCACCGTGCGCGAAGGCAAAAGCCTGGCCGAGTCGCTTACCAAAACAGGCGTCTTTCCCGATCTGTCCTCGGAGATGATCACGGTGGGCGAGCAAACCGGCGCCTTGCCGCAGATGCTGAACTCGGTGGCCGAATTCTTTGAAGAAGACGTGGCCACCGCCCTCACCGCCGCGTTGGCGCTCATCGAGCCGGCCATCCTCGTCGTTATGGGCGTGGTCGTGGTTTTCATTCTCATCTCGCTGTACCTGCCCATCTTTTCGTTGGGCCAGGCCGGCGGAGTCGGAGGTTAGTGGGCAATGGCAGGAGCCAGCGTTGTTACTCTTCCGGTTCCCGCGGCCGGCGACGAGCGCGCCCAGGCTGAAGCCCTGGCGCGTCGTTACCACGCGCAGTTCGTGGACCTGAAGAACTTCAAAATTCAACACGACCTGCTGCGCACCGTGCCGGTGGAGCTGATGTTCCGGTACAACTTTGTGCCCATCGAGCAACAGGCCGACGGGCTGACCATCGCGGTCGGCGATCCCTCCCGACTCATGGTGCTCGACGAGATCGCCGGCCTTCTCGGCCAGCGCATTCACCCGCGGGTGGCCACGCTCTCGCAGATCACCGACCTGCTCAAGAAAACCGAGCAGTCGCAGCGCGTGCTCGACGAAGCCAGCGAAGGGCTGACCTTCGATGTGGTCACCGGCGAGGAGAACGCCGATGAGAACATTTCCATTGAGAAGCTCACCAGCGAGGAGGACATCAGCCCTATCATCCGGCTGGTGGACACCACGATTTTCACCGCTCTCGAGCGCCGCGCCTCCGACATTCACATCGAGACCAACGATGATTCCGTGGTGGTCAAGTACCGCATCGATGGCGTGCTGCAAGCCGCCATGGCGCCCATCGCGCGCGAACATCACACCACCATCCTGAGCCGCATCAAGATCATGAGCGAGCTCGACATCGCCGAGCGCCGCGTGCCCCAGGACGGCCGCTTCAGGGTGCGTTACAAAGGCCGGCTCATCGACTTCCGGGTCTCGATCATGCCCACGATTCACGGC